>JASLXG010000032.1 GCA_030740435.1 Alphaproteobacteria bacterium
AAGGCGAGATAACGCCTGCGTTGCCCAGGCTGGTTCCCTGGCCCGGCTCGTCGCGCTCGATAAGCCGGACACCGGCGCCCTTTTCGAGCAATGAGAGCGCACAACAAATACCTACAATGCCGCCGCCAACGATGGTTACAGTGCTATTGCTCTCGTGAGGCCTCCGCCTATCTTTCCTTCTTTTTGCGCTGACGATTGTCCCTTGGAACTGCTGGTGCTTCAATAGCGGCATGAATCGCTCTGCTATCAGCAGGTGGCCCTTGCCCCTTCGTGCTGATCATTGCCCACAATCATGTTGTTGAGCATCCTGTTCCGAGCCACGAAATGAGCCGAGCCGACCGAATATTCAGCGTTGCCGATGCTCGGACCCATGCCCAGCGGCGCATGCCGCGCATGGTGTTCGACTATGTCGACGGTGCCGCCGGTAGCGAGGCCGGCAACCGCCTCAACTGCGAAGTTCTCGATGCCATCCGCCTGCTGCCCCGGGTGCTGATCAACGTCGAGGAACGCAGCCTGACGAAGTCCTTCCTGGGCCGCGATTGGGGGCTGCCTTTCGGTATCGCACCGATGGGCATGTGCAACCTGACTTGGCCGGGAGCCGACGCCATCCTGGCCCGGGCGGCGGCGCGCCACGACATTCCGCTTTGCCTCTCGACGGCTGCTTCCAGCACCATCGAGCGGACCCGTGAGCGAGCCGGGGAAAACGCCTGGTTCCAGCTCTATGTCGGGCATTCCCAGGAGGTCTCGATGGATCTGGTGCGCCGCGCCGACGAGGCCGGCTACGAGGTCCTGATGCTGACCGTCGACGTGCCCCAGGTATCGCACCGGCTGCGCGATCTGAAGAACGGTTTCCAGGTTCCCTTTCGCATCGGGCCGCGTCAATTCCTCGATTTCGCCCGGCACCCTTCCTGGTCGCTGGGCACGCTTGCGGCAGGTGTGCCGGTGACCGCCAATTTCACCGACTACGTGGACAGCAAGAGCACCGACAAGGTGTTCAAGGCCTGGGTTCGCAACGAGGGTCGTGGCCGCATCGACTGGCAATTCCTGGAAATGTTGCGCGAGAGCTGGCCGCGCACCTTGATGGTCAAGGGGGTGTTGGCGCCGGCCGATGCGCTGGTCGCCAAGGAACGCGGCGTCGACGGGCTTTACGTTTCCAACCATGGCGGCCGCCAGCTCGACAGCGCACCGGCGGCAATTCACATGCTGCCGCTCATCCGCCGGGCGGTGGGGGAGGGGTATCCCCTGCTTTTCGACAGCGGCGTGCGCAACGGCGAAAGCATCGTCAAAGCGCTGGCGCTAGGTGCTGACTTCGTCATGTTGGGTCGCACCTGGCTCTATGATGCCATTGGCGCTGACGGAGAGCACGGCATGGAGAAGATGATCGAGGTGCTGGGAGAAGAAATCAGCCTGGCCATGGCCCAATTGGGGCGCTGCCAGCTTGCCGACATCGATGAAAGCCTGATCTTCCACCACGAGACGGCAGCTGGCACGACATTCGAATAAACCGAATTACCTTGACTTCGCAGGTGCGAAAGCGCATTAGGACGCCCAGCGACACCCCTTCAAGGTCAAATTTAGATCGCTCGCCCGGCCCCGTATGTACCGAGGGTCGGCCACGTTTCTTACAGACAAATGTAGGCGTTTCGTTAGACCGGCCCGTGCCAGACACGGAGCCGAGTTGGCAATGCTTGCGTCGTGCTTGCACGCCTTGCGCCCCGCGATCGGGGCGGAGGGTGAGAATTTGAATCGAGAAAGACAAAAAACACATGATTGATTTTGCGGGCCTGAAGTTGCCCCAACCCCTCCTTCGCGCCATTCAGGACGAAGGCTACACCACGCCCACCCCGATCCAGCAGAAGTCCATCCCGACGCTGCTCGAGGGTCATGACCTTTTGGGCGTGGCCCAGACCGGTACCGGCAAGACGGCCGCCTTCGCGCTGCCGCTGCTGCACTATCTGGAAGAAAACGCCGCAGGCGCGCCCCGAAAGGCGCAGCACCGGCAACCACGCGCGTTGATCCTGGCGCCGACGCGCGAGCTGGCCAGCCAGATCGGCGACAGCCTGCGCAGTTATGGCCGCCATCTCTCCTTGCGCACCACCACGGTCTTCGGCGGCACCTCCATCCGGCCTCAAATCCGGGCCCTGAACCAGGGCGTCCACGTGCTGGTGGCGACGCCGGGCAGGCTGCTCGACCTGATGAACCAGGGCTACGTTCGCCTTGATGCCATCGAGGTGTTCGTGCTCGATGAGGCCGACCGCATGCTCGACATGGGCTTCATCCCCGACGTCAAGAGGATCAGCGCCAAGCTGCCCTCGCGGCGCCAGACCGTGATGTTCTCGGCCACCATGCCGAAATCCGTCGAGGGCCTGGCCGCCGGCCTCTTGCGCGATCCGGTGCGCGTCGAAGCAGCACCGGCCGCAACCACGGTCGAGAAGGTGGAGCAACAAGTACTGTTCGTGGCCAAAGACAAAAAGCGAGCCCTGCTCGGCGAGCTGCTCGACGACCAGGCCATCAAGCGCGTGCTCATCTTCACCCGCACTAAGCACGGTGCCAACCGCGTCGCCAAGCACCTGCACCAGCGCGGCATCCTGGCCGACGCCATCCACGGCAACAAGGCCCAGAACGCCCGTCAGCGCGCGCTCGAGAGTTTCCGCAGCGGCCGCATCCGGGCCCTGGTGGCGACCGACATCGCAGCCCGCGGCATCGACGTCGACGGCATCACCCACGTCATCAACTTCGATGTGCCGGTCGATCCCGAAAGCTACGTCCACCGCATCGGCCGCACGGCCCGGGCCGGGGCCGGCGGCATGGCCATCTCGTTCTGCGACCACGACGAACGCGGGGCGCTGCGCGACATCGAGCGGACCATTCGCCAAAGTCTACCGGTGTTCTCCGATCATTCTTTCCATGCGGCCGAGATCGCCAACGACCCCCGACCGGGGAAAATTCGCCCCGGCGCCAAGCCGCCCCGCCAAGGCCAGCGCCGCCGCAAGGCCCAGCGCCGGCAGGGCTTCGGTCGGCCGGCGGGGAAGGCGGCTTAGCCGCCTTTTCGCCGGCGCCTCGGTCGGGGCAAACCTTCACCTTCAAGATAGACTAAGGTGTCGCACCGGCGCCCTCGCGCGACGGGGCGGCGGGGGTGGAAGGGGATCGAAATGGCCGACGAGAAACGCTTCGGCATGAGCGACGACGAGGTGGCGGCGCTGCCGCTGCATTACCGCGATAACCTGTTCGCCGACCGCGTCGTGCTGGTCTCGGGGGCCGGGCAGGGTATCGGCAAGGCTATCGCCTTCCACTACGCCCGGCTGGGCGCAGCTTTGGTGATCTGCGGCCGCAATGCCGAGCGCCTGGAGGCCGCGGCGGCGGCGCTCAGCTCGCGTTTCGGTGCCGAGGTACGCAGCCACGCCATGACCATCCGCGACCCCGACCAAGTCCAGGCCATGCTGGACGACACCTGGCAGCACTTCGGGCGACTCGATGTGCTGGTCAACAATGCCGGCGGCCAGTTTCCCCAGGAAGCCATCGATTTCAGCGTCAAGGGCTGGAACGCCGTCATCGATACCAACCTCAACGGCACCTGGTACATGATGCAGGCGGCGGCGCGGCACTGGCGCGCAGCCGAACACGAAGGCGCCATCGTCAACGTCATCGCCAACTACCACCGCGGCATGCCCGGTGTCGCCCATACCTGTGCCGCCCGGGCGGCGGTGGCTTATCTTTCCAAGACCGTGGCCGTGGAATGGGCGCCCTACCGCATCCGCATCAACTGCATCGCCCCCGGCGCCATCGCCAGCGAGGGCATGAACCAGTACCCGGCCCACGATCAGGACCGCTACCACGAGACCAGCCCGATGTTCCGCCTGGGCGATGCCGGTGACATCGCCGATGCCTGCATCTATCTCAGTGCGCCGGCGGCCAAGTTCGTCACCGGCGAGGTGATTTCGGTGGACGGCGGCCAACAGCTTTGGGGCGAGACCTGGGTCGCCACCATGCCCGAATATTTCTCGCGTTGAGGCGGCCGGGGTGGACCTCTATCTGGTGGCAAAACTGGCTTCGCTGCTGACCCGGCCGGGCTCGTTGCTGGTGCTGAGCCTGGTGCTGGGTCTGCTGCTGGTGCTCAGCCGCTGGCGGCGCCTGGGGCGCATTTTGGTGGCCTTGTGCGCCGCCGGGTTGGGGCTGTTGACGCTGCTGCCCATCGGCGGCTGGCTGCTGCTGCCGCTGGAGAACCGTTTTGCACCGCCCCAGCCGCTGCCCCAGGAGGTGCACGGCATCATCGTGCTAGGCGGCAGCACCTCGCTGGGGCTGACCCAGCGGCGGGGCCAGCCGGTGCTCAACGACAATTCGGAACGGCTGTTCGCCTTCGCCGACCTGGCGCGCCGCTATCCCCGGGCGCGCCTGGTTTTCAGCGGCGGTTACGGCACCTTGCGGCCGGGCCAATTGCGCGAGGCCGATGTCGCCCGCCAGGTGCTGAGCTCGCTGGGACTCGAGGCCGACACCATCGACTTCGAACGCCGGTCCCGCAACACCTTCGAAAGCGCCCGCAATCTGGCCCAAGAGATCAACCCCCAGGGCGGCGAGGTTTGGCTGCTCATCACCTCGGCGCGGCACATGCCCCGCGCCGTCGGCAGTTTCCGTCAAGCTGGTTGGCAGCTCACGCCCTATCCCGTCGACTACCGCACTTCGGGCAGCTTCGGTTTCTCCCTCGGCCTCAGGCTGCGTTCCAACCTCGATGCCACGGCATATGCGCTGCACGAATGGTTCGGCCTGCTCGCCTATCGCCTGCTGGAGCGCACGCCGAGCCTTTTTCCGGCACCCTAGCCTTGCTTCAAGGTGCCAGCTATGGCACAAGGCCTATGGGCTAGAAAATGAACAGGGTCAAGATATAGTGGCATGGGCTGGGTAACGGGCCGGGTCCTCGGGGCTGGGCTGGCGCTCCTTGCATCGACCGCAAACGCGGTCGCGGCGACCGAGTCCGCCGATTTCGCCACCTGGCTGGCGGCCTTGCGCCAGGAAGCAGGCGCCCGCGGCATCGCCGCCGCCACTCTCGACGAGGCGTTCACCGGCATCCAATTGATTCCGCGGGTGCTTGAGCTCGACCGCAATCAACCCGAGTTCAAGCTCACGTTCCGCCAGTACATGGACCGCGTGGTACCGCCCAAGCGGGTCAACAAGGGGCGCAAGAAATTCGCCGAGAACAAGGATCTGCTGATCGAAGTGGGCCAGCGTTACAAGGTCCAGCCCCGTTTCGTCGTGGCGCTGTGGGGCATCGAGACCGACTTCGGCCGCGTCTCGGGCGGTTTCAAGGTGATCCCGGCGCTCACTACCCTGGCCTTCGATGGGCGCCGCAGCCGCTATTTCCGCGGCGAGCTTCTGCATGCCCTGACCATCCTCGACGAGGGTCACATCAAGGCCGACAAGATGATGGGCTCGTGGGCCGGTGCCATGGGCCAGAGCCAGTTCATGCCTTCGAGTTTCGTGCATCACGCCGTCGATTACGACGGCGACGGGCGGCGCGATATCTGGACCACCAGGGCCGACGTCTTCGCCTCGGCGGCCAACTACCTGGCCCGTTCGGGCTGGCGCGACGACCAGACCTGGGGCCGCGAAGTGCGCCTGCCCACGGGCTTCGATCTCGGCCTGGCCGGCTTGAAGGGGCGCAAGCGCCTGGCTGAGTGGCAGGGGCTGGGCCTGCGGCGGGCCGACGGTGGCGAGCTGCCGGCGCGCCAGCTCAGGGCGGCCTTGGTGCTGCCGACGGCGGGCCAGGCCAAACCGGCCTTTCTGGTTTACGATAATTTTCAGGCCATTTTGAAGTGGAACCGCTCCAATTTCTTCGCTCTTGCCGTGGGGTACCTGGCCGATGCCGTCGCTGGGCGCTAGCACCCGGGCCGGCCTGGCGCTGGTCCTGAGCCTGGTCCTGAGCCTGGCCCTGGGGGCTCTCGGCGGCTGCGCCGAAACCCGTCTGGCCGTACACGCGGCCAAGGAAATCGTCAAACGCGATCGGGGTAGCCCGGAAAAAACCGCCAGACGCACGCCAAAGCGGGCCAAGAACGGTGCCCCGCTGGGCCAGGGCGGAGTCTACAAGGTGGGCGACCCCTACCAGGTCGAGGGCGTCTGGTACCGGCCCGAGGAGGATCCCGACTACTCCCTTACCGGCATAGCGTCCTGGTACGGCCGACCCTTCCACGGACGCCGCACCGCCAATGGCGAGACATACGACATGAACGCCCTGACGGCGGCCCACAAAACGCTGCCGATGCCGGTCTACGTGCGCGTCACCAACCTGGTCAACGGCCGCTCGCTGGTCTTGCGGGTCAACGACCGCGGGCCTTTCGTCAACGGCCGCATCATCGACGTCTCGCGCCGCGCCGCCCAGTTGCTGGGCTTCATCAAACAGGGCACGGCGCGGGTGCGGGTGGACATGGTCGACCGCGGCGGCAAGGTGCGCTTCGCGGCCAAGCCGATAACCAGCGAGGCCGAAAAGCGGGCCGTCAAGGCGGCACCGCAAAAACCGGTGGCGGTGGCCAAGCTGCTACCGGCCAAGGGCGTGCCGGTGGCACCCAAGATCGCCGAGGACCTGCCGCCCAGCGTGCGCTTGGAAGCGGTCAAGCCGACCCGGATCTATATTCAGGCCGGCGCCTTCAGCAAATACCAGAACGCCGATCGCCTGCGCAGCAAACTCAGCCCGCTGGGCCAGGTTTCGATCTCGAGCGTGCAGGTCAAGGGGCGCAAGTTTTTCCGGGTGCGCCTGGGGCCGCTGGAATCGCTGCCGCTGGCCGACCAGGCCCTGGCCAATATCATCGCTGAAGGTCATTCCGGCGCCCGCATCGTGGTCGACTGATGACAAAGTGCGGCGCCTGACTCAACCCAGATTTCTCACCGGGTCATGGCCCGTCAGCGCCGCCCGAAGGGTCGCATCCAGGCGCGCGCCCGCGTCGTCGAAGACCGAAGCGCGTAGTCCCACTACGCTCTTCAGTCTTTTCCTAGCGGATCGCATCAGCTGAACGCGACGCAGGCCGTGACCCGGTGAGAAATCCGGGTTAGGTTCAGGCCGTGAGCGAAAAAACGCATCCTTGCCGACTGCTCTTTGGACCGTTCCGGGTATTGCTTCTGGTCCTGGCGCTTTGCGCTGCCGCCGGCCCCGCCAGCGCCATCGAGACGGCGGCCAAGCACGCCATCCTGATCGACTACGATACCGCCACCGTGCTCATGGAGAAGGCCGCCGACGCGTCCATGGCGCCGGCCTCGATGAGCAAGCTGATGACGCTTTATATGGTTTTCGAGCGTTTGCGCGATGGCAGCTTGACCCCCGACAGCACCATGGCGGTGAGCGAAAAGGCCTGGCGCATGGGCGGCTCGAAAATGTTCGTGCGCGTCAACACGCGGGTCTCGGTGGCCGATCTTTTGCGCGGCATCGTCATCCAGTCCGGCAACGATGCCTGCGTCGTCGTCGCCGAGGGCCTGGCCGGCAGCGAAGGCGCCTTCGCCAGCGAGATGACGGCACGGGCGCGTGAAATCGGCCTGACCGGCAGCATCTTCACCAATTCCACCGGCTGGCCCGACCCCGAACACCAGATGACGGCTCGCGACCTGGCCCATTTGGCCGGCCAGATAATCCGCGAATTCCCCAAGCAATACGAGCTCTTTTCCGAGAAGGTCTTCACCTACAACAAGATCCGTCAAGGCAACCGCAACCCGCTGCTCTACCGCTACACCGGTGCCGACGGCCTCAAGACCGGCCACACCGAGGCATCAGGTTACGGCCTGACGGCCTCGGCACAGGTCAACGGGCGGCGCCTGATCCTGGTGGTCAACGGCCTCGAAAGCGTCAACAAGCGGGCCCGCGAGGCCGAACGGCTGCTCGACTGGGGCTTTCGGGAGTTCGGCAACTACCAGCTCTTCAAGGCCGGCGAGGAGGTCTCCGAGGCCAAGATCTGGCTGGGCCAAGAGGGCACCGTGCCGCTGGTCATCGAGGACGACCTGAAGGTCACCATGGCGCGCCGGGCGCGACGCCAGCTGAAGGTCGTGGTGAGCTATCAAGGCCCCATCGCGGCGCCGGTGAAGAAGGGCCAGAAACTGGCAACGGTTTCGATCAAAGCGCCCAACACGCTGCTGGTCGAAGTGCCGCTGGTGGCCGGCAGCGATGTGCCCCGGCTGGGTGTCGTCGGCCGACTGGGGGCGGCGCTCAGGTATCTGGCCTGGGGCGCGGCCAATCCCTAGCCCGACCCCCGGCCGCTTCATCACCCTCGAAGGCGGCGAGGGCACCGGCAAAAGCACCCAGGCCGAACTGTTGGTGGCGGCCCTGAAGGCCCGCGGCATCGACGTGCTGGCCAGCCGTGAGCCCGGCGGCTCGCCTGGGGCCGAGGAGATCCGAGCGCTCCTGGTCTCGGGCGAGCCTGGCCGCTGGGACGGAATGAGCGAGGCGCTGCTGCATTTCGCGGCCCGGCGCGATCACGTCGAGCGCACCATCCGGCCGGCCCTGAGGGCCGGGCGCTGGGTGGTCTGCGACCGCTTCGTCGATTCCACCATCGCCTACCAGGGGCAGGGGCAGGGCCTGGGGGCGGAGCCGCTAAAAACGCTGCAGCGCTTGGTCATCGGTGACTTCGCGCCCGATTTGACGCTGGTCCTGGACCTTGCCGTGGAACAGGGCCTGGCGCGAGCGGCGGCGCGCGGCAATGGCGAAGACCGCTACGAACGCATGGGCGAGGACTTCCACCGCCGCCTGCGCCAGGCCTTCCGGGAGATCGCCGCAGGCGATCCTGAACGTTGCGCCCTGATCGACGCCACCGGAGACCCGGCCGCGGTGCACGGTGCCATCATGGCGACGCTCGCCGAACGCTGGGGCATCGCGCCTTGAACGAGGCGCCAGCCAGACCGGCCGGCCTCATCCCGCCGCGCGAGAACCCCGACCTGATCGGCCACGAGGCGGCCGAACGGACGTTGCTGGAGGCTTGGACGGGCGATCGTTTCGCCCATGCCTGGCTGATTTGCGGCCCCCGCGGCATCGGCAAGGCCACGCTGGCCTATCGCTTTGCCCGTTTCGTGCTGGCCGGCGAAGGGGAGGGCGGGCTCTTTGGCGCCCCCGAGAACCTGGCGCTCGCCCCCGAACACGCGGTCTTCCGCCGCATTGTCGGCGGTGGCCATGCCGACTTTCTCGCCATCGAGCGCTCGATCGACGAAAAGTCCAAGAAACTGCGCTCCGAGATCGTCGTCGGCGACGCCCGCCGGGCGCTGCCCTTCTTTGCCCAGACGGCAGCCGAAGGGGGCTGGCGGGTGGCGGTCGTGGATTGCACCGACGAGATGAACCAGAACGCCGCCAACGCGTTGCTCAAGGTGCTCGAGGAGCCGCCTGGGCGCGGCCTTTTGCTGCTCGTTTCGCACGCCCCGGGCGGCTTGCTGGCAACCTTGCGATCGCGCTGCCGCAAGCTGGTGCTGCGGCCCTTGCGCGACGACCAGGTGGCGGATCTGCTGGGGCAGCGCTTTCCCGACCTCGAGGCGGCCGAGATGGCGGCCCTGGTGGCGCTGGCCGCGGGCAGCCCGGGCCGGGCGTTGGAACTAGCCGGCGAGGGCGGCATCGGGCTTTACCGGGAACTGCTGGCGCTGTTGCGGGACCTGCCGGGCAGCGACGTGCCGGCGCTGCACAAGCTGGGCGACCGGCTGGCGCGGGCCAACGGCGCCACCGCCTTCCAGGCCTTGATGGAACTGCTGCAGGATTTCCTCGGGCGCCTCGTGAGCGCCGCCGCCACGGGCCGCCAGCCGGTCGAGGTGATGGCCGGGGAGGGCGCCGTGATGAGCCGCCTGGCGGCGCGGCGCGGCCTTGAACAATGGCTGGAGGTGTGGGAAAAGGTAGGCCGACTCGCGGCCAGCGCCGAAGGCGCCAATCTCGACCGCAAACAGGTGTTGCTCAACGTCTTTTCGGTCCTCGAAAGGGCTTCGCTGGGCGTCTGAACTGGGGCCGCATGTCCGACCGGAAACCCTTTTACGTCTCGACCGCCATCAGCTACACCAACGGGCCGCCGCACATCGGCCATGCCTATGAGCTGATTGCCACCGACGTCATGGCGCGCTTCCATCGCCTCGACGGCTTTGACGTGCGCTTTCTCACCGGCACCGACGAGCACGGCAGCAAGGTCGAGCAGGCAGCCCGGGCGGAGGGTCTGACGGCGCGCGAGTTTTGCAACCAATTGGCGCCGCTTTTCCAGCGCATGACCGAACGTCTCAACGCCTCCAACGACGACTTCATCCGCACCACCGAGGAACGCCATATCCGATCCTCGCAGGCCATCTGGCAGGCCATGAAAGGGAACGGCGACATCTACCTGGACAACTACGCCGGCTGGTATTCGGTACGCGACGAGGCCTATTACGCCGAGGACGAGTTGGTGGTGGTGGCGGGCGAGGGCGGCGAGAAGCTTTCTCCCCAAGGCACGCCGGTGGAATGGGTCGAGGAGCCGAGCTATTTCTTCCGCCTCTCGAAATACCAGCGACCCTTGCTCGAGCACTACCAACGCCATCCCGGCTTCATCCGGCCCGAAACCCGGCGCAACGAGGTCATGAGCTTCGTGCGCGGAGGCCTGCGCGACCTTTCGGTCTCGCGCACCACCTTCAAGTGGGGCGTGCCGGTGCCCGACGATGCCGACCACGTGATGTACGTCTGGGTCGACGCCCTGACCAACTACATCACCGGCATGGGCTACCCGGATACCGAGGCCGCCGACTGGCAACGTTACTGGCCCGCCGATATCCACGTCATCGGCAAGGACATTGTGCGCTTTCACGCCGTCTACTGGCCGGCCTTCCTGATGTCGGCCGGCATCGAGCTGCCCGGCCGCGTCTTCGCCCACGGGTTCTTGAACGTCAGGGGCGAGAAGATGTCGAAGTCGGTGGGTAACGTGGTCGATCCTTTCGACCTGGCCGAGGCCTACGGCGTCGACCAGGTCCGCTATTTTTTCATGCGCGAGGTGCCCTTCGGCCAGGACGGCAGCTATTCCCCGGAAAGCATGGTGAGCCGCATCAACGCCGATCTGGCCAACGATTTCGGCAACCTGGCCCAGCGCGTACTCAGCATGATTCACAAGAACTGCGAAGGCCGACTGCCCCAGCCCGGCGATTTGGCACCGGCCGACGAGACGCTGCTGGCTGCGGTCAGCGGCCAACTCGAGGAAATCCGCCGTCTGATGCAGGACCAGGCCATCCACCGCATGCTGGAAGCCATCTGGCGCGGCGTCGGCGAGGCCAACCGCTACGTCGACGAGCAGGCACCCTGGGCCTTGCGCAAAAGCGACCCGGCGCGCATGCAGACCGTGCTCTACGTGCTGGCCGAGGCCATCCGCAACCTGGCCATCATGGCGCTTTCGGTGGTGCCGGAAGGCGCCGGGCGCATGCTCGACCAGTTGGCCGTGGCGCCCGAGGTCCGGAATTTCGCGGCCCTGGGGCAGGGGGGGGCATTGCAGCCCGGCAGTCAACTGCCCAAACCCGAGCCGGTGTTCCCGCGTCACGTCGAGGCCGAGGCCGAATCCTAGGCATGCTCGTCGACAGCCACTGCCACCTCGACTACCTGGCCGGCGAGGAAGACCTGGACCAGGTACTGCAGCGCGCCCGGGAAGCCGGCGTCGGCGGCTTCCTCACCATCTCGACGCGGCTCGACAGCTTTGCCGAGGTGCTGGCTATCGCCGAGCGCTACGACGACGTCTGGTGCTCGGTCGGCGTGCACCCGCACGAAGCGGCGCATTACAACGATCTTGGCGTGGCCCAACTGGTCGGGCTGGCGCGCCATCCCAAGGTCGTGGGCATCGGCGAAAGCGGCCTCGACTACCATTACCGCCACAGCCCGCCGGCCGAGCAGCGGGCCTGTTTTCGCGTCCACGCCCAGGCGGCCCGCGAAAGCGGCCTGCCGCTGATCGTGCATAGCCGCGAAGCCGAGCACGACACTCTTGAAATCCTCGCCGAGGAACTGGCGCAAGGCGCCTTTTCAGGCCTCATTCATTGCTTTAGTGGATCGGCGGAACTAGCTGAAAAATCAATGGAATTTGGGTTTTACCTTTCGATCCCAGGCATCATCACCTTCAACAGCGCCAAGGACCTGCAGGCGGTGGTACGCGAGTTGCCTTTGGGCCGCCTGCTGGTCGAGACCGACGTGCCTTACTTGGCGCCGGTGCCGAAACGCGGCCGGCGCAACGAACCGGCCTTTGTGGCGTATACCGCGGCCGCCCTGGCGAAGCTGCTGGAGATGCCGGTCGAGGCTTTGAACCGGACCACCACGGATAATTTTTTTGCTTTGTTTTCAAAAGCTTACCGTCGTGATGCGCGATGAAAGTGACGATTCTCGGCTGTGGCGCCTCGGGCGGCGTGCCGCGGCTGGGAAACCAATGGGGCCAGTGCGATCCTGACAATCCTCGCAACCGCCGCAATCGCTCCTCGATCTACGTCGAAAACGGCGCCACCGGCGTGCTCGTCGATAGTGGTCCGGATCTGCGCATGCAATCGCTGGCCGCCGGCATCGAGCGCCCGGACGGCGTGCTCTACACCCACGACCATGCCGACCACGTGCATGGCATCGACGAGCTGCGCGTGGTCGCCCGCGACACCGGCGCGCCCGTGGATATCTACGCCAGCCAAGCCACCATCGACTCGTTAGGGCGGCGCTTTCCCTACGCTTTCGGCCAACAAAGCGAATGGTACCGGCCCTTCGTCAAGTCCCACACCGTCAACGGCCCGTTCGCGGTGGGGGAGGTGCCGGTGCAGCCTTTCGAGCAAGTTCACGGCCAGGCCCCGTCGCTGGGCTTCCGTTTCGGCCCGATCGCCTATTCAACGGACCTGGTGGAACTGCCCGAGGCCTCGTTCGCCGCCCTCGAGGGCGTCGATACCTGGATCGTCGCCGCGCTGGCGCGCTTCGAGCACCCGCTGCACGCCAGCCTGGACCAAGTGCTGGCCTGGGTCGACCGCCTGGCGCCGCGTCGCGCCATACTAACCCACATGACGGCGTCGCTGGATTACGCCGAACTGAGCGCCTCACTGCCAGCCGGTGTGGAGCCGGCCTACGACGGCATGATAATCGAGGTGGATTAGCTAAAACCGCAGGATACTCCCATATATTGTCGGAAATAATTTCCGATAATATACATTATCCGACTTTTTGGTATGCGGTGATCCTGTCACGCTTGCGCCGGCGCGGTGCCCTCTCGATAATCCGGCCATGAAAAATTCCGCCCAAACCGATCCCGGTATCGAACGGCTGCTCGACATCATGGCCAAGTTGCGCCATCCCGAGGACGGCTGTCCCTGGGATAGCGAACAAACCTTCGCCACCATCGCGCCCTACACCATAGAAGAAGCCTACGAAGTGGCCGAAGCCATTGGCGAGGACGATCACGCGGCGCTGTGCGAGGAGCTTGGCGATCTTTTGTTCCAGGTCATCTTTCATGCCCGCATGGCCGAGGAAGCCGGCGCCTTCGCTTTCGCCGACGTGGTGGCGGCGGTTTGCGACAAGATGGTGCGCCGCCATCCCCACATTTTCGCGGACGCCCAGGTCGCCGACGCCGGCGCCCAGACCGTCGCCTGGGAAGCCGCCAAAGCGGCCGAACGCGCCACCAAGGCCGAGCGCGCCGGCCGCGTCGCCAGCATCCTCGATGACGTGCCGCATGGCTTTCCGGCGCTGTTGCGCGCGCTCAAGCTGCAAAAACGCGCCTCCCGGGTGGGCTTCGATTGGCAGACGGCGCTGCCGGCGCTGGCCAAGATCGAGGAGGAAATCGGCGAACTCAGGAGCGAAATCGCGGCCGGCGGCTCGCCCGAACGCTTGGCCGACGAGATCGGCGATGGCCTTTTTTCCTTCGTCAACGTCGCCCGCCACCTGGCCATCGACCCGGAATCGGCCTTGCGCGGCACCAATGCCAAATTCGAACGCCGATTCCGTCACATCGAAGCGAAATTGGCTGCCAGCGAGGAATCCTTGGCTGAAATGTCCCTCGACGACCTCGACCGGCTGTGGGAGGAGGCCAAGTCGGAGATCGAATCGGACCTCGGGGAGTTGCCCCCTACCCCGCCGCTTTGATTGCGGTCTTCGCCAGTGTAATTGGTGCCCGTAATTGGTGCCTGTCCCCAATCGGTTCCAGCAAATTGAAACAAAAAAAGGGGTCGCCGCGGCGACCCCTTTGATTTGCTTGGCTGGGCGGGCTTAGAAACCCATGTCGCCCATGCCGCCCATGCCACCCATGCCACCACCCGGTGGCATCGCCGGCATGGCGGCGCTAGCCTTCTCCGGCACATCCGCCACCATGGCTTCGGTGGTGATCAGCAGGCCGGCCACCGAGGCGGCGTCCTGCAAAGCCGTGCGCACGACCTTGGTGGGGTCGATGATGCCGGCCTTGACCATGTCGACGTATTTCTCGCCCTGGGCATCAAAGCCGCGCTTGGTATCCGTCTGCTCGGCGAGCTTGCCCGCCACCACGGCGCCGTCGAAGCCCGCGTTCTCGACGATCTGGCGCAACGGGGACTGCAACGAACGGCGCACGATGTCGACGCCCTTCGACTGGTCGTCGTTCTCGCCGGCCGTCTTCTTGAGGGCCCGCACGGCATAGAGAAGCGCCGTGCCGCCACCTGGCACGATGCCCTCCTCGACCGCCGCCCGGGTCGAATGAAGGGCGTCGTCGACGCGGTCCTTGCGTTCCTTGACCTCGACCTCGGTGGCTCCGCCGACCTTGATCACGGCGACGCCGCCGGCCAGCTTGGCCAGCCGTTCCTGCAGCTTCTCGCGGTCATAATCGGACGAGGTTTCCTCGGCCTGCTGGCGGATCTGGGTGCAGCGCGCCTGGATTTCCTTCTTCTTGCCGACGCCGTCGATGATGACGGTATCGTCCTTGTTGATGACCACCGTCTTGGCGCTACCCAGCATGTCCATGGAGACGTTCTCCAGCTTGATGCCGAGATCCTCGGAGATCACCTGACCGCCGGTCAAAACGGCGATGTCCTGCAGCATGGCCTTGCGCCGGTCACCGAAGCCCGGTGCCTTGACGGCCGCCACCTTGAGGCCGCCGCGCAGCTTGTTGACCACCAGCGTGGCCAGGGCCTCGCCCTCGACGTCCTCGGCGATGATCATCAGCGGCCGCGACGACTG
>JASLXG010000033.1 GCA_030740435.1 Alphaproteobacteria bacterium
ACCGCAGCGATGATCCGAGACCGAAGAGCGAGAGGATGACTGCACCCCATCTGGTAGCCTCCTTTGATACGAACACAACATCATGTGGAGACACCAGTGAATCAGCACATCCGATTCAATGCAATCTTGAAATGCTCTAGGTTTGTTGGCCGGGAAGCACCGGATCGTTCACCGCCAAGCCCTGGTTCCATTGCTTGAGATTGTCCACCACGGCCCGGGACATCATCTCGCGGGTGTGGTGGGTGCCGGAGCCGATGTGGGGCAGCAGGACAACCTGCTCCAGCGCCATCAGCTCGGCCGGCACATAGGGCTCGTGCACGTAGGCATCCAGACCGGCGGCCGCGATGACCTTGTTTTCCAGCGCCGCAATGAGCGCCGCTTCGTCGACCACCGTGCCCCGCGAGACATTGAGCAGAACCCCTTCCGGTCCCAGAGCCTGCAGCACGGCGCCGTCCACCAGGTTCCGGGTCTCCTCGCCGCCGGGCACGATGACCATCAGGAAATCGACGGCCCGGGCCAGTTCCAGGGTCGATGCGGCGTAAGCGTAGGAGACGCCGGGCTGGCGCTTGCGGCCGTGGTAGAGGATTTCCAGGCCGAAGCCCTCGGCGCGGCGGGCCACGGCCTTGCCGATGCGGCCCAGCCCCAGGATGCCCAGGCGTTTTCCGCGCAAGGTGGCGCTGAGCGGAAACATGCCCCCGGGCCAGCGCCCGGCGCGCAGGAAGCGGTCGGCCTGGGGGATCTGGCGCACCGTGCCCAGCAGCATGCCCATGGCCGTATCGGCCACCTCCTCGGTATTGACGTCGGGGGTATTGGTGATGGTGATGCCGCGCTCATAGGCGGCGTCTATGTCGATATGGTCGCAGCCCACACCCAATACAGCGACGATTTCCAGGCTGGGAAAACCATCGAGAAAGGCGCTGTCGACGGCCACGGTGCTGACGTGGCCCGAGCCCACCATGCCCACCGCCACGGCGCGCAACTCTTGCGCCGTCACGCCGGGAAGGTCCTGGACCGGCGTGAAATCGTCGATCTGGCGGAGCTCGAAGAGTTCCTTCAATTCGGCGTCGGGGGCGCCGAACAATCGTCCGATCAACAGCAACTCGGCCTTTTTCGGCATTTTTTCCAGGGATTTGCCAGGGATTTGGTTGATTATGGAAATCGCAGCCAACTTAGGGGAGGGCCGGGCGTGGAACAAACCGAAAATGCCCCGGAGGCACGGCTGGAAGACCGCTTCCAGATCGAACAGATCCTGCGCCGCTGGGCCCGGGCCGTCGATCGCCGCGATTGGGACTTGGTCAGCGGCGTTTTTCATCCCGGTGCCTACGACGACCACGGCATGTACAAAGGTGATATCGATGGCCTGGTCGAGTGGCTGAAGGTACGCCACCGCTCGATCACCATGTCGATGCATGTGCTGGGTAATGTTTTCATCGAATTCGCCGGCCCGGATTCTGCGCTCTGCGAAAGCTACGTGGTGGCCTACCAACGCTACGACGCCGCACCCGGCGACGACATGACGCACCTGCGGGCGGCGCTGGGCGAGCAGGTGGAGCGCTCCGATCTCCCCATCGAGGTCTGTATGCCGGCCCGCTATGTCGATGCCTTCGAGAAGCGCGAGGGGGCCTGGCGAATAACGCAGCGCACCACGATATTCGAGGGCCGTTATCTGCTCGCCGGTGCGGGCGGCGCTTTGGATCCCGCCTGGACCGTGGGGCAGCGGGATGCGTCCGATCCCCTATATGTGGCCCGCCGGAGCGCCGGCCTGGCGGCGAGCACAGCGTGAAGAGCAGTCGTTTCGCCGTCGCGGTTTTGGTCCTTTCGGTATTCGCTGCGGGACCGGCCGCCGCCGCGGATTACTGGCCCACCGAGGCCTGGCGCCGGTCGACGCCCGAAGCCCAGGGCATGCGGTCGAAGCCGCTGGCCGATATGCTGGCCCGGATCCGGGAACGGGGCTGGCGCATCGACAGCGTCACCGTGGTGCGCAACGGTTATGTGGTCCTGATGCAACAACAAATGTTCGGACCGGTGGGCGACCCCCACTACGCGGACTATACGGCGAGCATTCACGAAAGCGGAGAGCACCTGCTCTCGCTGATCGGCGAGATTCTCGACCTCTCGAAGATCGAGGCCGGCCGCGTCATCCTGAATGAGCGTGATGTCGACGTGGCCGCCATGATCGGACGTTGCCTTTTCATCATCAACGAGCGGGCGCGGGAGGCCGAACTGGATCTCCGTGCTGACATCGCCGATGCTTTGCCAACGCTTCGGGCCGATGAACGCATGGTCCGGCAGATGCTGCTCAACCTGCTTTCGAATGCGGTCAAGTTCACCGAGAGCGGTGGCCAGGTCACGGTGGCTTGCGAGTTGGCAAAAGATGGTCGTTTGAGGATTTCGGTAAGCGACACCGGGATCGGCGTTGTCGCCAGCGACATTCCGAAAGCAATGTCGACGTTCGGTCAGGTTGACGGAGCGTTGAACCGAAAATACCAGGGCACGGGGCTGGGCCTGCCTTTGGTGAAGTCGCTGGCGGAGCTGCACGGCGGCGGTCTCGAGTTCGACAGCCTGATCGGCGTTGGCACCGAAGCTACCATCTGGTTTCCCCAGGAAAGGGTTGTCGCAGGCCTGCCGTGACCCGGTGAGAAATGCGGGCTAGGTTTGCGCTGGTGGCAACCAGCGGCGGAGCGCTCATGACGGCAACAGGCGAGGCGACCCCCGAGGTTTCGCTGGTCGTCGCCATGTTCAACGAGGCCCAGAACATAGAGGCCTTTCTTGACCGCGCCCGCGCCGCCCTGGCCGGGGTGGGCAGCTGGGAAATCATCTGCGTCGACGATGGCAGCAGCGACGACGGCCTCGGCCGTCTTTTGCAGCAACGCCAGCGCGACCCGCGTATCCGCATCGTCGAGCTCTCGCGCAACTTCGGCAAGGACATCGCCCTCACGGCCGGCCTCGACCACCCCGAGCGAAGATAACTGAGCTACCCCAGCGACCATACCGCAGCAAAAAAGGACGCCCGAATCGCCCTGCGAAAGCCGCGGAAGCTTTAGGCGGTTTGCGCCATATGCCAATTATGCTATATAGTATTTATGGCATGGAGGGTTGGAACGCTCAACGCCGTCGTCGACAGCGAGCTTGAATCCCTGCCGCTGGACATGCAGGCCCGATTCCACTGGATCGCCGAGCTCATCGAGAGCAAGGATCTTGCCAGAGTAGGGATGCCCCATGTCGAGCATTTGGACGGAAAGATTTGGGAAATCCGCATGTCGGGACGGGACGGAATCGCCCGTGCGCTTTACCAGACCGCAAGCGGACAGCGAATCGTCGTGCTGCGTGTCGTTATCAAGAAAACCAACAAAACGCCGCGCCGGGAAATTGAATTGGCCAAGGCACGGGCTCGGCAGATCAGCTGACCTGGAAACGTCTGAATCGCAACGGGGAAAAGGATCATGACCAGCCTGCGCACGCTCAAGAAAAGAGCCATGAAGAAACCCGGGTTCCGCGAGGCCTACGAAGAACTGAGGCCCGAATACGAACTTGCAGCCCAACTCATCGATGCCCGGGCACAAGCCAAGATGACGCAGGAAGAGGTTGCCAAACGCATGCGCACCACCCAGTCCGTCATCTCGCGCATCGAATCCGGCAAGGTCAAACCCACCTGGCCCACCATCCAGCGCTACGTGAAGGCGGTCGGTGCCGAGCTCAAGGTGATCATTGAGCCGGCAAAACCCCGGCGCCGGTCCGCCTGACGATCCGTTTTCGGCGCCGAAAACTCCCCATATTCCGAACTGTCGGCAGGCGTGAACGCCTACGTCTCTGCGGGCCGAATGGGCCTGCCGGATTGGGCAAGAAAGTAGGCTATCTCAACCATTGTCCAGGTGTCTTGCCGGCAATATTTCCTCAGGTTTTGTTTCTGGGCAGCCTTCCTGGCGGCAAGAAACCATGACGCCATGAATTTCATTGCAGCGCAGCATGACTCCAGATTGCCGGCCACACGAGGACGGTTAACAGTTTGATTTTATGGGGTGAATCTTGGCTGGGGGACAGGGATTCGAACCCCGATTACCCGGTCCAGAGCCGAGCGTCTTACCGTTAGACGATCCCCCAGCAGGGAAATCGCACTTGCGCCAAAACATATGAATGCCCCCACCCCTTGTCAATAAAGGGGGACGGGCTAAAGTTGGGGCAAACCATGGAGGCATGACGCGCCCGGGCGCGGTGCGAGGGGAGAGGGGTGAACCAGAGCCTAGCCAAGTCCCGGCCGCGGCGTCGCACCTATGCGGCGCTCGATCTGGGCACCAACAATTGCCGACTGCTGATTGCCCGGCCCCAGCGCCAGGGCTTTCGCGTGGTCGATGCCTTTTCGCGTATCGTCCGCCTGGGCCAGGGGGTGGCGGCTTCGGGCCGGCTGGACGAGGAAGCCATGGCGCGGACCATCGCGGCGCTGGGCATCTGTGCCGGCAAGATGCGGCGGCGCGGCGTCGACCGGGCCCATTGCATCGCCACCCAGGCCTGCCGCTGGGCTCGGAACGGTGGTGAATTCCTGGCCCGCATCGAGGCCGAGACCGGACTCGCTTTCGAGATCATCGAGGCCGAGGCCGAGGCTTCGCTGGCTCTGGCCGGCTGCGCCTCGCTGCTCGACCCCGACTGCGGCCGCGCCCTGGTCTTCGACATCGGCGGCGGCTCGACGGAATTGACCTGGGTCGGCATCCTGCCGGGCGCCGAGCCCGAAGTGCTGGGCTGGACCTCGCTGGAGCTGGGCGTGGTCAACCTTTCGGAGGACTTCGACGGCCGCCAGCCGACACCCGAGGGTTACGCCGCCATGGTGGCGCGGGTGGTCGAGGGGCTGGAGCCTTTCCGCGCCGAGCTGGGCTCGGACCCCGAAGGCCTGGACGGCTCGGCCCACCTGCTCGGCACTTCGGGCACGGTGACGACGCTGGCCGCCGTTCATCTGGGCCTGGAGAAATACCAGCGCGAGCGCGTCGACGGCGCCTGGATGGCACTCGGCGACATCGCCGGCGTGGCCCAGCGGTTGGCCGGCATGAGCTACGACGAACGTGTGGCGCATCCCTGTATTCGGCGCGGCCGGGCCGATCTGGTGGTGGCCGGTTGCGCCATCATGGAGGCGATCTCCAGGCTCTGGCCCATGCGGCGCCTGTGTGTCGCCGACCGGGGTTTGCGCGAGGGCATGCTGCTGGCCCTGATGGCTGCCGACGCTAGTACCCACTTGCGCAAATAGATGGCACGTCTGAGGGCCATGAAGGACCACAGATCGGACCATGTGCTAGGAGCGTGGCCCGCCGTGATGGTGGATACCACACCCCCCTGGCACAAGGACCGCGGGACGACGTCCGATGGTCCTTCATGGCCGCCCTCCGGGTCGCTTTTCCGGCGCGGGGGCGGGCCGCAGCAGCGCTTGCCGATGGGCCCGCATCGGCGGCCCGCAGCGTCCTACCCACAGCGCCGGCAAAGCGATCGGACGTACCATCTATTTACGCAAGTGGGTACTTGGCCGTGAACGGGCGGCGAAAGCCGGGCCGATCGGGCGGGACCAAGCGCCCGGGGGGAGGCGGCGGGCGCAGCTTGCACACCCGGGTCAAGACGGCGCGCGGGCGCAAGGTCTCGTCGACACGCTGGCTCGAGCGCCAACTCAACGATCCTTACGTCGCCCAGGCCCGGGCCGACGGTTTGCGCTCGCGTGCCGCCTACAAGCTGATCGAGCTGGATGATCGGTTCCAGCTGCTGCGCCCGGGCGCCCGGGTGGTCGACCTGGGGGCGGCGCCGGGCAGCTGGAGCCAGGTGGCGGTGGAGCGCGCCGGCTGGGTGCTGACCGTCGATAAGGCGGAATTCGACCCCGTGCCGGGAGCCCAAAACTTGCTGCTGGATCTGGCCGACGAGGCCGCCCAGGAGGCCCTCGAAGCGGCGGCCGGCGGCCCGGTCGACGTCGTGCTCAGCGACATGGCGCCGGCCACCAGCGGCCACCAGAGCACCGATCATCTGCGCATCGTCGCCCTGGCCGAAACCGCCTGGGAACTGGCCGAGAGCCTTCTCGCGCCAGGCGGAAGCTTCGTCGCCAAGGTCTTCGCCGGCGGCACCGAAGGTGAGCTGCTGGCCCGGCTCAAGCAGCGCTTCGACAAGGTGCGTCACGTCAAGCCCCAGGCCAGCCGCCGCGATTCGGCCGAGGTCTACGTCATCGCCACGGGCTTTCGTGGCTCCGAGGGGAGCGGCGATACTTGACCGCGGCCTGGCTCTGTGAGAAGTCGGGGCTAGCACCATCCCGTGCCGCAATAAGGGCGTTTTTCATGAGTGACCCAGCCCAGAACGAAGATTTTTCCCGCTATCTCGAGCCCGGCGATCTGATCGACAGCGACCATGACGAGATCGTCGCCTATGCGCGGGCCGCCGTGGGTGACGCCGAAGACGATGTCGACAAGGCGGTGGCGCTTTATTACGCCGTGCGCGACGACATTTTCTATGACCCCTACGAGATCCGCCTCACGCCGGAGGGTCTGCGCGCCTCGCGCTGTCTGCGCCGCCGCCGCGGCTTTTGCGTCACCAAGGGGGCGCTGCTGGCGGCGGCGGCCCGGGTCGTCGGCATCCCCTCGCGGGTCGGCTACGCCGACGTGCGCAACCATCTGGCCTCGCAGCGCCTGACCGATCTCATGGAGAGCGACGTCTTCATCTACCACGGCTACACCGACCTTTTCATTGGTGGCAAATGGGTCAAATCGACGCCCGCCTTCAACATCGAGATGTGCGAACGTTTCGGCGTGCTGGCGCTGGAGTTCGACGGGCGCGAGGATTCGCTCTTCCACCCCTTCGATGCGGCCGGCGGCAAACACATGGAATACCTCAAATTCCGTGGCGACCACGCCGACGTGCCGGCCCAAGAGATCATCGACGCCTTCACCGCCTTCTACCCCGAGGCCTACAACGAGAGCCTGGGCATCGACGGCGACTTGCTGGCCGAATACGAGGCCGAGCAGGCGGCGAAAGGCGCCGGATAGAAGCCTTTTCCAAAAGCCCCACATGTCTGCTGTCATTGCTGGTCTTTCCATGTTATAGACCGCGCCACCTAGCCCCGGAGGGAACATGGAGATACAAGAAGCCTATACCTTCGACGACGTTCTCCTGGTTCCCGCGGCCTCGACGATCCTGCCTGCCGACGCCGACACCACGACCCGCCTGACCGCCACCATCGACCTCAACATTCCGCTGATCTCGGCCGCCATGGACACCGTGACCGAGGCCTCGCTGGCCATTGCCATGGCCCAGGCCGGCGGCCTTGGCGTGATCCATCGCAACATGGAGCCCGAAGCCCAGGGTGACGAGGTGCGCAAGGTCAAGAAGTTCGAATCCGGCATGGTGGTCAATCCCGTCACCATTGGCCCCGAACAAAGCCTGGCCGAGGCGCTCGAGCTGATGCAGCACCACCGCATCTCGGGCATACCCGTGGTGACCAGTCCGGGTGGCGCCCTGGTCGGCATCCTGACCAATCGCGACGTGCGCTTCGCCACCGATACGACGCAGCCCGTGAGCGAGCTGATGACCAAGGACGGCCTGATCACCGTCGAGGAAGGCGTCGGCATCGACGAGGCCAAGCGGCTGTTGCACCAGCACCGCATCGAAAAGCTGCTGGTGGTGGATGACCAGCGCCGCTGCATCGGCCTGATCACGGTCAAGGACATCGAGAAATCGCAGCTCAACCCCAACGCCTGCAAGGACGAGCAGGGCCGGCTGCGGGTAGCCGCCGCCACCAGCGTCGGCGCCCAAGGGCTGGACCGGGCCGAAGCGCTGATCGAAGCCGGCGTCGACGTCGTCGTGGTCGATACCGCCCACGGCCACTCGCGGCGCGTGCTCGATACCGTCAACAGCATCAAGGCCTTCAGCAACTACACCCAGGTGCTGGCCGGCAACGTGGCCACCGGCGACGGCGCCCGGGCCCTGATGGACGAGGGCGCCGATGCCGTCAAGGTCGGCATCGGGCCGGGCTCGATCTGCACCACCCGCATCGTCGCCGGCGTCGGCGTGCCGCAACTGACGGCGCTCATCGACACCGTCGAGGCCTGCCGCGAGCGCGGCGTACCGGTTATCGCCGACGGCGGCATCAAATATTCCGGCGACCTGGCCAAGGCCATCGCCGCCGGTGCCGATTGCGCCATGATCGGCTCGCTGCTGGCCGGCACCGACGAGGCGCCGGGCGAGGTCTTCTACTACCAGGGCCGGTCTTACAAATCCTATCGCGGCATGGGCTCCGTGGGCGCCATGGCGCGGGGCTCGGCCGATCGCTACTTCCAGGAAGACGTCCAGGACAGCCTCAAACTGGTGCCCGAGGGCATCGAGGGGCGGGTGCCCTACAAGGGTCCGGTAGGCGGCGTCATCCATCAGCTGGTGGGCGGCTTGCGCGCCGCCATGGGCTATACCGGCAACGCCACCATCCCCGAGATGCATGGCAATTGCCGGTTCCGACGCATCTCCGCCGCCGGCATGCGCGAGAGCCACGCCCACGATGTCGCCATCACCCGGGAATCGCCGAACTACCCGGTGCAGACCTGAAGCAGGGCCCAATTTTGCTATTGCCATGAGGCCGGGGCCCCGCACCCAGGCGGCAATCGAGCTGCTCGAAGCCATTGCCGCCGAGCCCCCATCCGGCGGCCGGCCGGCGGACCGGGTGGTGGCCGAATGGTTCCGCCGCCGGCGCTACGCCGGATCCAAGGACCGCAGGGCCATCTCGGGTCAGGTCTACGCCGTGCTGCGCCGCCGGGCCGAGTTCGAGTGGCTCTTGGACCAGGCCGGCGTGGAAGCCACGCCGCGCCGATTGGTGCTGGGCTTGACGCTGGGCGAAGGGCTGGATGCGGCCGAACTCTTTGACGGCAGCCAATACGGTGCGGCGGCGCTGAGCGCCGAGGAAACCGCCTTCTGTCAGGCACCGCCCGATACCGGCGCCATGCCCGACTGGGCCCGGGCCAGCTTTCCGGCCTGGCTCGAGCCCGGCTTGCGCACCCAATTCGGCGACGACCTGATAGCCGAGATGGCGGCGCTCAATCAACGCGCGCCGCTCGATCTGCGCGTCAACACGCTGAAGGCCGACCGCCAAGCCGCCCTTGAGGCCCTGGCCGGCGAAGACATCGCCGCCCAGCCGGGCCCCTGGTCGCCGCTTTGCCTGCGCCTGGAGAACCGCGAGCGCATTACCCATACCCGGGCTTTTCGCGAAGGCCTGGTCGAGGTGCAGGACGAAGGGGTGCAACTGATCGCCCTGCTGGTGGCGGCGGGCCCGCGTCAGCAGGTTGTCGATCTGGGCGCCGGTGCCGGCGGCAAGACCCTGGCGCTCTCGGCGGCCATGGCGAATTCGGGCCAGATCTACGCCCTGGATAGCGACCCCAGGCGGCTGGGCCGCATGAAGGAACGCTTGCTGCGCGCCGGCACGCGCAATGTCCAGAGCCGGGTGGTCGAGGAGGAGGGCTCGTTCGAGGACCTGGTGGGCGCCGCCGACCGGGTGCTGCTCGATGCACCGTGTTCGGGCTTGGGCACCTGGCGGCGCAATCCCGACTTCAAGTGGCGGCTGACAGCCGAAGTCCTGGCTGCCGAGGTGACGCGCCAGCGGCACCTGCTGGAACGGGCCGCCACCCTGGTCAAGCCCGGCGGCCGCCTGGTTTACGCCACCTGTTCGCTACTGGCCGCCGAGAACCGCGAACAGGCGGAATGGTTCGCCGCTACCCAGGCCGATTTTCGCCCGCTTGCCGTTGCCGAGGTCTGGCGCGACGTCATCGGCGGCTCCTGCCCAACGACCGACACCACCCTCATGTTGACGCCGCTGCGCCACGGCACCGACGGCGTCTTCGTCGCCATCTTCGAACGCCTGGCGAGCGCCTGATCCGTCTCAAAGCCAGCTTTCCTCGAGCGGATAGGACGATAAACAGCGCGAGCCCTCGGGCGTGATCAGAACCTGTTCCTCGAGCTTGACGCCCTCGCGGCCGCCTTCGCTGCCGATGAAGGGATTCGACGCACAACGTCATGCCGGCCTCCAGCATGCCGTCGGAGCCTTGGGCTGCGAAATCCTGGATGTGCTTCAGCGCCGGGTACTCGTCGGCCAGGCCGACGCCGTGGATCAGCGAGGGGTAGCGGGCCGAAAGGTATTCGTCGGGGATGGGCCAGGCTTTCTCCGAATACTCGCGAAAAGTCACGCCCGGCTTTAGGAGCGCCATGTTGTGCTGCAACTGGTCGTGGGCCGCGGCATAAAGGGTTCGCTGGGTGTCGTCGGGCCGGCCCTCGCCGCAGCGCCACGAGCGCGAGATGTCGGAACAGTAACCATAAGGTCCGATCAGGTCGGTATCGAAGCTGACCATGTCGCCGGCCTCGATGACGCGCATCGAGCATTCACGGAACCAGGGATTGGTGCGCGGCCCCGACGACAGCAGACGGGTTTCGATCCATTCGCCGCCCAGCGCGATATTGGTCTCGTGCAGCTTGGCCCACAGGGCGTTTTCCGTGATGCCGGGCTCCAGCTTCTCTCGCATCGCTGTCATGCCGGCCTGGCAGACCTCGATGGCCTTCATCATCAGGGTGAGTTCGGCGTCGTTCTTGATGGCCCGGGCGTGTTCGGTGACTTCCTGGCCTTCGACCACTTCGAGGCCCTGGGCGCGGATGGCGTCGATGCCCAGGTGCGACAGCCGGTCGACGGCCAGGCGCCGGTTGCCATGCCCGTGAACCCGCATGAGATCGGCCAATTGGGCGGCAAATTCCCGGGCCACGTCCTCACCGTTCTGGGCCGCGGCAAAGTAATAAAAGGACGGCATGACGCGGTACTCGTCGATGGTCGGCAGGCCCTCGGCGAGGTGCGGCAGATCGGCATAGTCGAACAGCACCACCGGCCCCTCGGCGGCGATGAAAACGCAGCGGGTCTCATAGTGCGAACACCAGATCTGCATGTTCGTGGCATCGGTGGCGTAGCGCGTGTTGACCTGGTCGAAGAGCAAGATGGCGGCAATGTCGCGCGCCCTGAGTTCGGCGCGAACGCGTTCCAGGCGATAGAGCCGGACGGCGTCGAGATCGACCGGCGGCTGGCTGAATTCCATGGCGCCGTGCTGGCGCGGCGCGCCCTTTTGGTAAACCGAAACGGCGGCATTGAGCGGCATGACCTTTCCCCCTCTCCTCACCACGGTCTTGTTTTCCCGATATCCCTTTATGGCTGCCAAGGCCAATCGAAATCTTTGTTCGCCGGATCGAGTTCGCCGCTTACCCGTTCATGGCCTCGTCGATCAGGTCCCGGCTGCCGTCGCGCAGCAGCCAGACGTCGGCCGCCGGCGCCACGAAGTGGTAACCGCGTTCGAACATGGCCCGGGCACCGGCGCCGTCGAGCGCGATGCCGGCCAGCCATTTGCCCGCTTCCAGCACCACCTGCTCGCCGGCCGCGATCAAGCCCGCCACCTCGGGGTCGTCGAAGGCGCCGGGCTTGCCCAGGTCGGCGGACAAGTCTCCCGGACCCATCATCAGCATCTCGATGCCCTCGGTGGTGGCAATGGCTTCGAGGTTCTCGAAGCCGGCGCGGGATTCGATGATGGGGCAAATCAAGAGGTTGTCGCCGGCTTCCGCGGCATAGTCGGCGACCCGGCCGTAATCGGCGGCCCGGGCAAAGGGGAACCCCAGGCCGCGCCGGCCGCGCGGCGGATAGTGGCAGGCGGCGACGGCGGCCCGGGCCTCGGCGGCGCTTTGCACGTTGGGCACGACGATGCCCTCGACGCCGATGTCGAGCACGCGTTTGATGTAAACGGCGTCGTTGCTGGGCACCCGCACCAAGCCGGCGCAGCCGCTGGCGGAGATGGCCTGCAGGGCGTGAACCAGACCGGGCAGATCGGAACCGCAATGTTCGTGGTCGATGATCAGCGCGTCGAAGCCGGCCTGGGTCAGGTTTTCGGCCACCGAGGAATCGGTGGAAAAGACCCAGCAGCCCAGTGCCGGCTGGCCCGCGGCGAGGCGGGATTTGAGGGGGTTTTGGCGATACATGGTGGCTCCTTCAGGCCGTCACGGACGGTCTTTAGTCTAGCGCAGATTGGCGGCTGGACAGGACCCGGCCGCACCGATAGGTTCCGGCGCATGAGCGACCGCATTCTGATCGTCGATTTCGGCTCCCAGGTCACCCAATTGATTGCCCGGCGCGTGCGCGAGAGCGGCGTCTATAGCGAGATCGTGCCCTTCCAGAAGGCCGCCGAGGTGCTCGACGACTTCGCACCAAAGGCGGTGATCCTGTCGGGCGGCCCGGCCTCGGTGCTGGATGCCGGTACGCCGCGGGCGCCCGAGCGGATCTTCGAGCTCGGTGTGCCGGTGCTGGGCATCTGCTATGGCCAGCAGGCCATGGTGGATCAGCTCGGCGGTCGCGTCGAAGCCGCCGAGCACCGTGAGTTCGGCCGTGCCTTCGTCGAGATCAGCGGCGATTGCGCCATCTTTGACGGCGTCTGGCGGCCCGGCGAGCGCCAGCAGGTCTGGATGAGCCACGGCGACCGGGTGGTCGACATCCCGGCTGGTTTCCGCGTCGTCGCCACCAGCGAGGGTGCGCCCTTCGCCGCCATCGCCGACGACGAGCGCCATTTCTACGGCTTGATGTTCCATCCCGAGGTGGTGCACACGCCCGAGGGCGGAGCGTTGCTGCGCAACTTTGCGCTGGGCGTGGCCGGCTGCCGGGGCGATTGGACCATGGCCGCCTTCCGCGAGACCGAGATCGCCAAGCTGCGGGCCCAGGTGGGGGCCGGCAGGGTGGTTTGCGGTCTTTCCGGCGGCGTCGACTCATCGGTGGTGGCGGTGCTGCTGCATGAGGCCATCGGCGAGCAGCTGCGCTGCATCTTCGTCGATACCGGCCTGCTGCGGGCCGGCGAAGCGGACCAGGTTGTGGAGCTCTTTCGTGGCCACTACAACATCCCCCTGGTGCACTGCGACGCCGCCGAGCTCTTCCTCGGACGCCTGGCAGGCGTCGACGATCCCGAACGAAAAAGAAAAATCATCGGCACCGCCTTCATCGAGGTCTTCGAGGCCGAGGCCGACAAGCTGGGAGGGGCCGAGTTTTTGGCCCAGGGCACGCTTTATCCCGACGTCATCGAATCGGTCTCCTTCACCGGCGGCCCCAGCGTCACCATCAAATCGCACCACAACGTCGGCGGCCTGCCCGAGCGCATGAACCTGGCCCTGGTCGAGCCCTTGCGCGAACTCTTCAAGGACGAGGTGCGCCGGCTGGGCCATGAGCTCGGGCTGCCCGACGCCATGATCGGCCGCCATCCCTTCCCGGGACCCGGCCTGGCCATCCGCGTGCCCGGCGAAGTGACGGCGGAAAAGGTCACTATTTTGCGCCAGGCCGATACCATCTACCTCGATGAGATCCGCCAGGCCGGCCTCTACGACGAGATCTGGCAGGCCTTCGCGGTGCTGCTGCCGGTCAGATCCGTCGGCGTGATGGGCGACGAGCGCAGCTACGAATACGTTTGTGCGCTGCGCGCCGTGACCTCGACCGACGGCATGACGGCCGATTTTTTTCCTTTCGAGCACGACTTTTTGGGGCGCGTGGCCAGCCGCATCGTCAACCAAGTCAAGGGTATCAACCGGGTGGT
>JASLXG010000034.1 GCA_030740435.1 Alphaproteobacteria bacterium
TACCACATGCAGATCATGGAGGGCGACCTGATCGCCGGCCTCGGAAGGCTCCTGCCTCGCATCGGTCACATCCAATTCGCCGACAACCCCGGCCGCCACCAGCCTGGTACGGGTGAGATCAACTTTCCGGCTGTCTTTGCCGCCATCGACGACGGTGGCTATAAGGGCTTCGTCGGCGCCGAGTACGACCCCTTGGGCACCAGCGAGGACAGCCTCGGCTGGCTCGAACCCTACCGATGACAAATGCTAACAGGACCAAAAAATGTCGTGGCAACCCGAAGTCGAGAACATCCTAAAGAAGCGTGAGCTGGCCAAGCAATTGGGCGGTGCCGAGGCGGTCGAGCGCCAGCACCAGCGCGGCCGCCTGACCATCCGCGAGCGCATCGACGCCCTGGTCGATGAGGGATCGTTTCAGGAGCAGGGCGAGGCGGCAGGGTCCAGCGAGCTGGCCGACGACGGCTCGGTCACCGGCTTCACGCCGGCAAATTTCGTGCTCGGCCTGGGCCTGATCGACGGCCGGCGCTGCATCGTCGGCGGCGAGGATTTTACCTTGAAGGGAGGCTCGCCCAACGCCGCCGGGCTGCGCAAGAGCGTCTATTCCGAGGACCTGGCGATCAAGTACAGGCTGCCGCTGATCAGGCTTCACGAGGGCGCCGGCGGCAGCGTCACGGGCCAGAGCAAGGGCCTGCCGGTGGGTGAGCCGGTCTATACGCCGCCGCGCTTTCGCTCCATCGCCCAAGTGCTCAACATCGTGCCCGTGGCCTCGGCGGCGCTGGGCCCGGTGGCCGGCATGCCGGCTTCGCGTCTGGTGGCCTCCCACTTCTGTGCCATGACGCGTGAGACCTCGCAGGTCATCATCGCCGGCGCCGCCCTGGTCGAACGGGCGCTCGGCGAAAAGGCCACCAAGGAGAGCCTGGGCAGCGCCCGGGTGCACGAGCGCAGCGGCGTCATCGACGCCGTGGCCGACGACGAGGAGGGGGTGCTCGAGCTGATCCGCATTTTTCTTTCGTATCTGCCGAGCAACGTCTGGGAGCTGGCGCCCAGACTGGCGACGGGCGACGACCCGGGCCGGGCCGACGACGCGCTCTTGGAATTGGTGCCACGTGAGAGGCGCAAGCCCTACGACGTGCGCAAGCTGATCGGACACGTCGTCGACCGGGGCTCGTTCTTCGAGCTCTTGCGGCGTTTTGCCACCGGCGTCGTCACCGGCCTGGCCCGGCTCGACGGCCACGTCGTCGGCATCTATGCCAACGACTGCCGCACTTATGCCGGCTGCCTGACCGCCGACGGCTCGCACAAGGCGCGGCGCTTTGTCGAGCTCTGCGAAACCTTCCACATCCCGGTCATCGCCTTGGTCGACGAGCCCGGCTTCATGATCGGCGAGGAAGCGGAAAAAGCCGCCACCATCCGCCACGGCACCTCGGCCGTGCTGACCGTGGCCCAGGCCAACGTGCCCTGGGCCTCGGTGGTGGTGCGCAAGTCCTTCGGCGTCGCATCGGCGGCGCATTACGGCAACGAGGCCTACGTGCTGGCCTGGCCCTCGGCCGAACTCGGCGCCCTGCCGGTCGAGGGCGGCGTGGCCGTGGCTTATGGCCGCGAGATCGCGGCGGCTGCCGACCCCGAGGCCAAGCGCCGCGAGCTGGAAGAAGAACTGGCGCGCCGCACCGTGCCCCAGTCGCGGGCCGAGGCTTTCGCCTTCCACGAACTCATCGATCCCCGCGAGACCCGGGCCAAGCTCTGCCAGTGGCTGGACTGGTGCGAACCCCGCCTCGAGGGCCTCAAGGGGCCGAGCGCCATGGGCTACCGGCCGTAAAGCAAACAGAAAAACACCCCCTCCCTGCCCTCCCCCATCAAGGGGGAGGGAAAATACCTAAAATAACAATGGCTTAACCCCCTCCCCCCTTGTGGGGGAGATTCCATGGGTTGGTGAGCGTGCTTCCGTTAGGTTTGGATTTCCAACAACCCCAAACCATCGGAGATGACAGATGCAAGCATCGACTCAAACATCGACCATTTGCACGCCCACCAGGGAACAGTCTGCCACATTTTTCGTGGCGATCGAACTGAGCCTGAAAGGTTGGCTGGTGTGTATTCATAGTCCAGACCGTGATCGCTTGTCGCATTACGACATTGGTGCGGGTGACTGCGACAAGCTGCTGGCGCTGATC
>JASLXG010000035.1 GCA_030740435.1 Alphaproteobacteria bacterium
GCTGCCCTATGTCTTCGACATCCTGCTTCAGGAAGGGCTCTGCCTGGGCGGCTCGTCGGGCATCAACATCTGCGGCGCCCACCGGCTGGCCCGCGAGATGGGCCCGGGCCACACCATCGTCACCATCCTGGCCGATTCCGGTACGCGCTATCAAAGCCGGCTCTTCAACGCCGACTTCCTGCGCCAGAACGATCTCCCGGTTCCCGAATACCTAGTACCTACTTGAGGCAGCCATGGAAATCCTCTTTCGCGACGACGCTTACGCCCGCTCCTGCGAAGCCACGGTCACGGCCGTCGACGAGCGCGGCATCCAGCTCGACCGCACGGTCTTTTATCCCACCGGCGGCGGTCAGCCCGGCGACTGCGGCAACTTGCGCAGCCCCGAGGGTGACGTCGAAATCGTCAACGCCGTAAAGGGCGACGGCCCCGACGGCGTCATCCACGTGCCGGCCGAGGGCGCTGCACCGCCGGCCGTGGGCAACACGGTGACGGCCGAACTGGACTGGGAGCGGCGGCACAGATTGATGCGCATGCACACCTGCATGCACCTGCTTTCGGCGGTGCTCAGCTATCCCGTTACCGGTGGTCAGGTAAGCGACGGCAAGGGCCGTCTCGATTTCGACATCCCCGAAGCCGTGCTCGACAAGGAGGAGATCGCGGCTGAGCTCAACAAGCTGATTTCCGCCGACCACGCCGTCACTGCCGAATGGATCAGCGATGCCGAATTGGCGGCCCAGCCTGAACTGGTCAAGACCATGTCGGTTAAGCCGCCGACGGGCGCCGGCCAGGTGCGCCTGATCCGCATCGGCGATCTCGACTTGCAGCCCTGCGGCGGCACCCATATCGCCCGCAGCGGTGAGATCGGCCCCGTCGTGGTACGCAAGATCCAAAAGAAAGGCCGCCTCAACCGCCGTGTCTCGCTGGCTTTCGCCGACTGATTTCTCGTAAAGGATTCGCTTTTGATGTCTTACGTGCACCCCGAAGTGCTGGTCTCGACCGATTGGTTGACTCAGCACCTGCAAGCTCCCGATGTACGCGTCGTCGACGCCTCCTGGTATTTGCCGCAGGAGGGCCGCGACGCCCGTATCGAATACGAAATCGGGCACATTCCGGGGGCCGTCTTCTTCGACATCGACGAGATTGCCGATAGCGATAACCCGCTGCCCCACATGGTGCCCAGCGCCGAGAAATTCACCAGCCGGGTGCGCAAGATGGGGCTGGGCGACGGCAACTGCATCGTCGTCTACGACGGCGGCCTGATGGCTTCGGCAGCCCGGGTGTGGTGGATGTTCCGCCTCTTCGGCCACGACGACGTGGCGGTGCTGGACGGCGGCCTGGGCAAGTGGCGGGCCGAGGAGCGGCCGCTGGAAGACCTGCCGCCGGTGCCCCGCAACCGCCACTTCACGGCGCGGCTGAACTCGACGCTGGTGCGCGACTTGGTTCACGTGCGGCGCCTGCTCGATACGAACAGCGAGCAGGTGCTCGATGCCCGTTCGGCGGGCCGCTTCGAAGGCACGGCGCCGGAGCCCCGCGAGGGCCTGCCCTCGGGCCACATGCCGGGCAGCCTCAACCTGCCCTTTACCGAGCTTCTCGACGACATGCAAAAGACCATGTTGCCGGCCGAGGAACTGCGCCAAGCCTTCGCCAAGGCCGGCGTGAATTTGCACAAACCGGTTACCACGACCTGCAGCTCGGGCGTCACGGCGGCCCTTCTGGCCCTTGGATTGCACCTTTTGGGCCATCGCCAGGTGGCGGTCTACGACGGCTCCTGGAGCGAATGGGCGAGCCGCGACGACACCCCCATCGAGCCCTGAGCACGGGCCGGCCATGATCATCCGGGATCTAAGGCCCGAAGACGGCGAGGCCATAGTCGAGTTGTGGCGGGCCTGCGGCCTTTTGCACCCGCTCAACGACCCCCATGACGACATCGCGATGTGTCAGCAAAGCGGCCACGGTGCACTGCTGATCGGCGAGGACGAGGGCTTGCTTATCGCCACCTGCATGGTCGGCCATGACGGCCACCGCGGCTGGGTCTACTATTTGGCGGTGCGGCCGGACCGCCAGGGTGGGGGCTTGGGCCGCCAGATGGTCGAAGCGGCCGAACTTTGGCTGACTGAGCGCGGCCTGCCCAAGGTGCAGTTGATGATCCGCGAATCGAACGCCGACGTGCGCGAGTTCTACCGTCGCGTCGGCTACCAGATTGAGCCCCGCGTCATCATGTCGCGCCGCCTCGACGGCAAGACCGCGGCCCTGGTCACGGCCGACCAGGCCGATCTCATCGAGACCACCGTCACCTACCTGCAAATGCAGGCCCAGCCCGAAGGCCCGGCCCTGCCGCCGCCGCCCGGCATTGCCGCGCTGTTGCGCGCCGACCGACCCAGTCTCGACTTTTACCGTTACCTTTATGACGCCGTCGGCCGCGACTGGCTCTGGCTTGACCGAAAGCGCCTGAATGACGAGGAACTGGGCGCCATCATCGGAGATCCGTTGGACGAGATCTACGTACTCTATGTGGGCGGCGTACCGGCCGGCTACGCCGAGCTCGACCGGCGCAGCCCGCCCGACATTGAGCTCGCCTATTTCGGTCTGATCCCCGGCTTCATGGGCCGCGGCCTGGGCCGCTTCCTGCTCGACAGCGCCATCCGCCAGGCCTGGAGCTACGCTCCGGCGCGGCTTTGGGTCCACACCTGCACGCTGGACCACCCCAATGCGCTGCCGCTCTACCAAAAGGCGGGGTTCCAGGTTTACAAGCGCGAAACCGGCTTCATGGATCCGAATGTTTAGGTTTTGGCTGTGATTTGATTTTCGTACCGATAAACGGTACGTAGAACGGATGATTCAGTGCTCCGCCAAGCACCACTGAGGAATATCATGACCATCGAGCGCGCCGATCTGGATAGCGGAAAGGTTGATTTCACAGATGTTGCAACGGGGCGGCGACTGCCTCTGGTTCATCCCGGCGAAATCTTGCGGGCGGACTTTCTCGGGCCGCTGGAGATGAGCGTCTATGCCCTGGCCAAGGCGCTGAAAGTGACGCGCTCGCGAATCAACGACATCGCCCGCGGCCGGCGCGGCATAAGCGCCGACACGGCCCTTCGGCTGAGCCGCTATTTCGGCACCACGGCGCAATTCTGGATCAACCTGCAAAGCCACTACGATCTCGAGGTGGCGCAGCAGAACCTGAAACAGATCGAGGCCGAGGTAACGCCCCGGGCGGCCTGACCGCTCAGCCCTCGCCTTTCACGAACCCGTCGGTCCAGGTCACGCTGCCGAGGCCGGCGAAACGGCGCCAGCGCTCGAGCTCGGCTTCGAGGCGGCGTTGGCGTCCCCGACCGAAACGGATTCCGGGCTCGAGCCAGAGCGCCCTGACGGCCAGGGCGTCGGCCTGGCGCTGGGCCACGAGGTCGATGCGGCCGACCAGGCGCTCGCCTTCCAAGAGGGGAAAGACGTAGTAGCCGTACCGGCGCTCGGCCTCGGGCACGAAGATTTCGATGCGGTAGTCGAAGCCGAAGACCCGGGCCAGACGGCGGCGGTCGCGCAGCACCGGATCGAACGGGTTGAGGAGCCTGAGCCGGCGCGGCGGATCGGGAACCTTGGCCAGCAGTTCGGCAATACCGGCCGGGGCGAAGAGCGACTGCAGCGATCCATCGACGCCTTCGAGCTGGACGACTTCCGCCCTCCCCTCGGCCACCGCTGCCCGGCACCAAGCCTTGGTCTCGGCGGCGCTGAGACCGCCCCAGAAGCCGGCCATCTGGCCCGGCGTAGCCAAGCCCAGGCGTTCAAGAGCGGCGGCACAGGCCCAGTCGACGGTGGCCTGGGCGCCGGGCTCGGCGTTTCGCAAATGCTCGGGGATGACGCGTTCGGCGAGGTCGTAAACTTTCTGGAAGCCCTCGCGCCGGGTGATGGCAAGCTCGCCGGTGCGCCAGAGGTATTCCAGCGCCGTCTTGCCGCCGTGCCAGTCCCAGAAGGCGCCACCTGCCCGCCGCACCCGGGTATGCGCGAAGTCGCGGGCCATGACCTCGCCGTCCTGGCGCACGCGTTCGCGCACGTCGTCCAAGAGCGCCTCGTACTGGCGCCCGCGCCAGCGCCGCCAGCGCTTGGCCAGGGCCGCCGCCTGTTCGCGAAAACGCCGCCGCCAATAGGGATAGAAGGCCATGGGAATGACGGCGGCATCGTGGGTCCAGTTCTCGAAGATCAGGCGGTCCGTTTGCAGGCGATGGAGCGCCGCCGGGCGGTAGCCGGAATCGCGGCTTCGCAGGATCATGTGGTGGGCCCGGGCCAAGCGGTCGATGGAATCGAGCTGCACGTAGCCCAGGCGCTCGATCAGGGCCAGCAGCTCGGCCTGCGAACGCCGGCCTGGCGCCTCGCCCAGGCCCTGTAGAAAGAGAATCAGCCGCCGAGCCTGGGCGGCCGTGACAGTCAGGCTCAAAACCGCCTTAATGCTGCAGGATCTGGCTGAGGAAGATCTTGGTGCGATCGCTCTGGGGGTTGTTGAAGAACTCGTCGGGCTCGTTCTGCTCGATGATCTCGCCCCCGTCCATGAAGATCACGCGGTTGGCCACGGTCTTGGCGAAGCCCATCTCGTGGGTCACCACGATCATGGTCATGCCCGATTCGGCGAGGTCGACCATGACGTCGAGCACCTCCTTGATCATCTCGGGATCGAGCGCCGAGGTCGGCTCGTCGAAGAGCATGATCTTGGGGTTCATACAGAGCGACCTGGCGATCGCCACGCGCTGCTGCTGGCCGCCCGAAAGCTGGCCCGGGTACTTTTCCGCCTGTTCCGGGATCTTGACGCGCTCGAGATACTTGCGAGCGGCTGCCTCGGCCTCCTCCTTGGGCAGCTTGCGCACCCAGATGGGCGCCAGGGCGAGGTTATCGAGCACGGTCAGGTGGGGAAAGAGGTTGAAGTGCTGGAACACCATGCCGACCTCGCGGCGGATCTCGTCGACTTTCTTGACGTCGTTGGTCAGCTCGGTGCCCTCGACGATGACCTGCCCCTTTTGATGCTCCTCCAACCGGTTGATGCAACGGATCAAGGTCGATTTGCCGGAGCCGGACGGACCGCAGATAACGATCCGCTCGCCCTTGTTGACGGTCAGATCGATATTCTTCAGCACATGGAATTCGCCGTACCACTTGTTCATGCCGACGATCTGGATCATGACCTCGTCGGAGACGGTCATTTGCGCGCGGTTTGTCGCCAGTTCCGTCGCGTCAGCCATGATTGCGAGCTCCCGTTTCCATCAATGCCCGGTGTGAAGCTTGTGCTCCAGATAGACGCTGTAGCGCGACATCCCGAAGCAGAAGACCCAGAAGGTGGCGCCGGCGAAGAAGTAGCCCTCGTTGGCAAGCCCGAGCCACTTGCCGTCGGTGACCGCCAACTGGGTGATGTTCAACAAATCGTACAAGCCGATGATCAGCACCAGCGTGGTGTCCTTGAAAAGGCCGATGAAGCTCGACACGATGTTCGGGATCGAGATCTTCAGCGCCTGCGGCAGGATGATCAGGCCCATCATCTTCCAATAGTTCAAGCCGAGCGCCTGGGCGCCTTCGTACTGGCCCCTGGGGATCGCCTGCAGGCCAGCCCGCACCACCTCCGCCATATAGGCCGCGGAGAACAGCGAAACGCCGATCAGAACGCGGACCAGCAAGTTGAAGTTGGTGCCGGGCGGCAGGAACAGCGGCAGCATGATCGCGGCCATGAACAGGATGGTGATCAGCGGCACGGCACGGATGAACTCGATGAAGCCGACGCACAACATGCGGATCACCGGCATGTCGGAACGCCGCCCGAGCGCCAGCACGATACCGATCGGCAGCGACGTCGAGATGCCGACGCCGGAGACCACCAGGGTCAGATAGAGCCCGCCCCACTTGTTGGTCTCGACCTCGACCAGACCGAAATAGCCGCCGGCAAACAGGAAAAAGGCGACGAACGGATAGCCGAGGCATAGGAACAGCGTCACGTATTTCTTCCACGGCGTACCTTCCGCCAGCACCCAGAACAGCGCGGCAAAGCCGAGAAAGATGCCGAGATTGACGCGCCAGCGCTCTTCCGCCGGGTAGAAGCCGTAGAGGAATTGTTGCCAGCGGTGGGTTACCAAGACCCAGCAGGCGCCGCCGCCGGTGCAGTCGTCCTTGCTGGAGCCGAGCACGTTGGAATCGATGATCGCCCAAGTGATCACCGGCGGGACCACCAGGTAGATCAAATAGATCGCCAGCACCGAGAGCACGCTGTTGTACCAGTTCGAGAACAGGTTGTGCTTGAGCCAGCCGAGCACTCCGATTTCTGAAGTCGGCGGCGGCAGCGACGGCGCGGGGGTGTGAACGACGGTCATCGGCTAGCGCTCCACCAGCGCGATGCGCCTGTTATACCAGTTCATGAAGGCCGAGATCAGCAGGCTGATGGTGAAATAGACGGCCATGGTCAGCACGATGCATTCGACCGCCTGACCGGTCTGGTTGAGCACCGTGCCGGCAAAGATGTGAACTAGGTCGGGATAGGCGATCGCCGGCGCCAGCGAGGAATTCTTGGTCAGGTTGAGGTATTGGCTGGTCAGCGGCGGCAGGATTACCCGCAACGCCTGGGGAAAGACCACCAGCCTGAGCGTCGGGCCTGGCCGCAGCCCAAGCGAATAGGACGCTTCGGTCTGGCCGCGGCTGACCGCCTGGATACCGGCGCGCACCGCTTCGGCGATAAAGGCGGCGGTGTAGACGGTCAGCGCCAGGGCCAGTGCCATGAGTTCGGGCAGGATCACCATGCCGCCGCGGAAGTTGAAGCCCTTCAGCTCGGGGTAGTCGAACGAAACCGGCAACCCGGTCACCAGCGCCGCCAATACCGGCAACCCGACAATCAGGGCGACCGAGGCTTGGAACAGCGGAAACTGCTGGCCGGTAAGATCCTGCCGCCGGTGGGCCCATTTGGTCATCCCGATGGTCGCCAGGATGCCGACGATCAGCGCCGCCAGGATCCATTCGGCACCGGACTCGAAGATCGGGCGCGGGAGGTATATGCCGCGCAAATTGATGAATATGGCGTCGCCAAAATTAACGCTCTGGCGCAGGCTCGGCAACTGCTGAAAGACGCCATACCAGAACAGTATCTGTAGCAAAAGCGGGATGTTGCGCACGACCTCGACATAAACGGTGGCCAGTTTGGCGACCAACCAGTTCGACGAGAGTCGCGCCACGCCCATGGTGACGCCGAGGATGGTTGCCAGGACGACGCCGATTGCCGAGACGAAGAGGGTGTTGACTATGCCGACAATGTAGGCCCGCCCGTAGGTCGACGCCTCCGAATATTCGATCAGCGTGAACAGCACCCCGAAGCCGGTGGGGTGCTCGAGGAACCTGAAACCCGAGGCAATACCGCGCTGCTCGAGATTGGTAACCGTATTGTAGGCGAGGTAACCGATTCCAGCGGCCAGCAATATCAGCGTCAAGGCCTGGTAGAACAGCGACCGTATCTTGGCATCACGCCAAAGCGGTGCCCGCGCCGGCGTGGTGCCAGCCGCAATCAGTTGTTCGTCCGCAGCCATTTCCCGTTTCCCCAGGGCCGGCCCCGCGCGCGCCCTTTCATCAAGGTCCTACGCGGATTTCAGGCGGCGGCATGCCCGGCGAGAACGCCGGACATGCCAATTTGCCATCCGAGACTTAGTATCCTACCGGAACGGCGGGGCGTACAGGATGCCGCCCTTGGTCCACAACTGATTGAGTCCGCGCGGCAGGCCGAGCGGGGTGTTGGTGCCGACGTTGCGGGCGTAGGATTCGCCGTAGTTGCCCACCATCTTGATGATGTTGTAGGCCCAATCGTTGGGCAGGCCGAGACGCGCGCCGTATTCGCCCTCGACGCCGAGCAGGCGCTTGATCTCGGGGTTCTTCGAAGACCCCTTGAGCTGGTCGACGTTCTTCGATGTAACGCCAATCTCCTCGGCGATGATCATGACGTTGAGGCTCCAGCGCACCACGTCGCCCCATTGGTTGTCGCCGTGACGCACCACCGGGCCCAGGGGCTCCTTGGAGATGATGGTCGGCAGAATCATGTGCGCGTCTGGTTTGGCCAGGGTCGACTTCTGCGCCGCCAGGCCCGAGGAGTCCGTGGTCCAGACGTCGCAGCGTCCCGCCTCGTAGGCCGGCCGTACTTCGTCGGGCTTCTCGTACACCACCGGCGTGTATTTCATGTTGTTGGAGCGGAAGTAGTCGCCCAGGTTGAGCTCGGTGGTGGTTCCCGTGACCACGCAGACGCTGGCGCCGTCCAGGCCCAAGCCGTTCTTGACCCCAAGGTCCTTGCGCACCATGAAACCCTGACCGTCATAGTAGTTGACGCCGGTGAACTCGAAGCCGAGCTTGACGTCACGATCGAAGGTCCAGGTCGTGGTCCGCGACAAAAGGTCGATCTCGCCCGACTGGAGCTGCGGGAAACGGGTCTTGGCGGTGCTGGTGGAGAATTTTACCTTTTGCGGGTCGCCGAAGATGCCGGCCGCCAGGGCCCGGCAAACGTCAACGTCCAGACCGGACCATTCGCCCTTGTCGTTGGGCGACTCGAAGCCGGGCAGACCGGTGCCGACGCCGCACAGCACATGCCCCCTCGCCTTGATGTCGTCCAGCGTGCCGGCCGAAGCGGTGCCCGCGAGCAAAGCCGCCGTGGCGGCGACAACGAGAATTTTCCATGTTTTCATGATCGCAAAACCTTCCCTATTAAATTTCGGTCGGTTACTCACCGGCCTTGTCATAACTTTGCTTTGGCCACGCAACCGGGACTGCACCAAGTCGCGCACCGTTAGGATAGCACCTTGTCCAATGTCATGGCGCTTGGCAAGGCCGGAATCGGCCGGCTGGCGCGCGCCCTGGCATCGGCTGCCGAGCTTTGACATGATGCCCGCCGTCGCCCCGAGCCCAACCAGCGGACGCCAACATGAAAAAAGACACCACCATCACCCACGCCGGGCTGCATTCGCTGGACAATCACGGCGTCGTCAATCCGCCGATCTATCGCGCCTCGACGATACTGTTCCCCACCGTTGAAGCCTTTGCCGCGCCCGACAAGCCGCTCAAAGGCGGCACCTTCTACGGCCGCTTCGGCACGCCCACCCAGGAATCGCTGCGCGAGGCGCTGCTGGCCCTGGAGGGTGGCCACGACTGCCTGTTGGCGTCGTCGGGCATGGCCGCCATCACGGCGGCGGTGCTGTCGCGGGTGGGCGCCGGCGACCACGTCTTGTTGCCCGATTCGGTCTATGGCCCGACGCGGGGATTTTGCCAGCGTTTCCTGAAGCGCTTCAATGTCGAGGCGACTTATTACGATCCCACCATCGGGGCCGAAGTCGCCGGCCTGATGCGACCCGAAACGAAAGTCGTGTTCGTCGAGGCGCCGGGCTCCTACACCTTCGAAATGCAGGACATTCCGGCCATCGCCGAGGCCGCCCACGATGGCGGCGCGACCGTCATCATGGACAACACCTGGGCCACGCCGGTCTTTTTCCGGCCGCTCGATTTTGGCGTCGACATCTCGGTGCAGGCCTTGACCAAGTACGTGGTCGGCCATTCCGACGTCATGCTAGGCAGCGCCGTGGCCAACGAGGAACATTGGCCCGAGCTTTTCGACGTCTATTGGAAGCTCGGCTATTCGGTCAGTCCCGACGACTGCTGGCTGGCGCTGCGCGGCCTGCGTACCCTGTCGGTGCGGCTGGCCCGGCACCAGGAGACGGCGCTGGCGCTGGCGCGCTGGCTGGCGGCCCGGCCCGAGGTGGAGCGTGTGCTGCATCCGGGGCTGCCCGAGGATCCCGGCCACGCCATCTGGCGACGTGATTTCTCGGGCTCCAGCGGGCTCTTTGGCCTGGTGCTGAAGCCGGTCTCGGCCGAGGCCCAGGCCGCCATGCTCGACCACATGCAGCACTTCGGCCTGGGCTATTCCTGGGGCGGCTTCGAGAGCCTGCTGGTGCCCACCAACATCGGCAAGCTGCGCACGGCCACGGAATGGCCGGCGCACGGCCGCACCTGGCGGCTGCACGCCGGGCTCGAGGACCCGGACGATCTGATCGCCGACCTGGAGGCCGGATTCGAAAGGCTCAACGCCACGGCCTGAGTGCAGGCGCCAGCTGCGATACGACGAACACCGCCACCGCCACCAGTACCATCGAAGGGCCGGCCGGGGTGTCCCAGGCCAGCGAGAGTGCCAGACCGCCGGCCACCGAAGCGGCCCCCACGGCGGCCGCCAGCAGCGCCATCTGCTCGGGCGTTGCGGCAAAGCGCCGGGCCGCCGCGGCCGGCACGATAAGCAGCGAGACGATCAGCAGAATTCCCACCACGCGCATGCCGCTGGCGATCACCAGGGCCATGACCACCATGAACAAGAGCCGCGTCCGGGCCACCGCCACGCCCTCGACGGCGGCCAGTTCCTCATGTACCGTCAGCGCCAATAGCTGGCGCCAGATCAGCCCCAACAGGCCCAGCGCCAGACCGCCGCCGGCGGCGATCCAGGCCACGTCGCTCCAACTCACCGCCAGGATGTCACCGAAAAGATAACCCAGCAGGTCGACCCGCATGCCCTCGATCAAGGCCACCGCCACCAGACCAAGCGCCAGGGCGCCATGGGCCATGATGCCGAGCAGCGTGTCGCTGGCCAGGCGCCGCTGGCCCTCCAGCGCCGCCGCCAGCAGGGCCACCAGCAGGCAGACCACGGCGACACCGACGGCGGCATTGAGATCCAAGAGAATGCCCAGCGCCACGCCGGGCAGCGCCGCGTGGGCCAGGGCGGCGCCGAAATAGGCCTGGCGGCGCCAGACCACGAAACAACCCAGCGGCCCCGTCACCAGCGCCACGCCCAGCCCGGCCGCCAGGGCGCGCAGCAGGAAATCATCCATCGGCAGGCCCCCTGCCCTCCCCGACCACGTCGCCGTGACTGTCGTGGCTGTGGTCGTGATGGTGGGCGTAGACGGCCAGGCTTTCGGCCGGACTGCCAAACAGCGCCAGGTATTCGGGATGGCGCTGCACCGCCTCGGGATGGCCCATGCAGCAGACGTGGCGGTTGAGGCAAACCACGCGATCGGTGGCCGCCATCACCAGGTGGAGATCGTGGCTGACCATCAATACGCCCAGGCCGCGGCTTTGGCGCAAACGCCCGATGAGGTCGTAGATCTCGCTCTGGCCGGTGACGTCAACGCCCTGCACGGGCTCGTCGAGCACCAAAAGGTCGGGCTGGCGCAGCAGCGCCCGAGCCAGCAGCACGCGGCGCAACTCGCCGCCGGAGAGTTCGTCGAGCTGCCTTTCGATCAGCAGCGGCACACCGACCTCGTCCATGATGTCACGGCGGGCACCCGGCGGGTAACTCAGGCCCAGCGACAGAAACCGACGCACGGTAAGCGGCAATACCGGATCGACGGCGAAGTGCTGGGGCAGGTAACCGATGGTCAGGCCGGGCCGGCGCTCGACGCTGCCACTGTCCGCCCGGGCCAGCCCCACCAGCAAGCGCACAAGACTGGTCTTGCCGGCCCCGTTGGGCCCCACCACGGTGACGATTTCGCTCTCCTCGACGCTGAGATCGACGTTCTCGAGTATGGGCTCGACCAGCGCCAAACTGACCCCTCGCGCCGCCACCAGCACTTTAGACACTAGCCGGCTCCCGGCACGAGGCGCAGGTGCCCCGCACCTCGACGGTCTGGCCCGAGACAGCAAAGTCATGCTCGGCGGCCGCCGCATCGATGGTTCGCAGCAGGCCGGTGATCTCGACCTCGGCGGCCTCGCCGCAGCGTTCGCAAATCAGGTACTGCGCCCGGTGCCCCTCGTCGGGACGGGGGCAGCCGATATAGGCGTTGAGGGATTCCAGCCGGTGCACCAGACCCTGGGCGATAAGAAAATCGAGCGCCCGATAGACCGTCGGCGGCGCCGCCGGGCGGCCGTCGTGGCGCAACCGGTCGAGTATCTGGTAGGCACCCACCGGTGCATGACCGCCCCAGACCAGTTCCAGCACCCGGCGCCGGAGCGGCGTAAAGCGGGCGCCGCGGCGGCGGCAGAGCTCGGCCGCCGCGGCCAGCGCCGTGTCGATACAAAGGTCATGATCGTGGTCGTGGCCGGCTGCCATCCCGTCGCTCACCATGCCCTCCCGCCAAGTCTCCGACTGGTCAACTATGTAATGTTATAGTATATCGTTCCGATGAGCAATCGCCGCACCTTGATCGCCGCCTGGCTGCTGATCTCTGCCGCCCTGTCCGCCCTGGTCGGGGCGGCCGGGACGGTCGGGGGGGCCCGGGCCGCCGAGCCGCTGGTCGTCGCCAGCATCCGGCCCGTGCATTCGCTGGTTGCCATGGTGATGGCCGAAGGCCAGCCGGTGCTGCTCTATTCCGGCGCCGAATCGCCCCACGAGGCAGCGCTCAGACCCTCCCAGGCACGCACGCTGCAGGCGGCGGACCTGATCGTGCGCGTCGCTGCCGATTTCGAAACGGCGCTGCGCCGGCCCTTGCGGGCCATGGCCGCGGGCGGCACCATCCTGACGCTCAGCCAAGTGCCGGGAATCATCCGCCTGCCCCGCCGCGGCGCTGGCGGCACGGACCCCCATATCTGGCTCGACGCCCGCAACGCCGCCGCCATGGTGCGGGCCATCGCCGACGCCCTGGTCGCCCTGGATCCACAAAACGCCCGGAACGCCGAGGCCATTGGCGCCCGGGCCGAGAGGGCAGCCGCCGTGCTCGGCCGCCTGGACGCCGAGATCGCCGGCCGCCTGGCCGCCAAGCGGCCCTTCGTGGCCAGCCACGACGCCTTCCAGTACCTCGAGGCGCGCTATGGGCTGCGCACCATAGGAGCGCTGGCGGGCGCCGACGGTGCCCGGCTGGGGGCTCGGGGCAACTTGGCGCTGCGCCGGCGCGCCGGCGCCGCCAGGATCACTTGCCTGCTCAGCGACGGACCTCGCCCGGGCCGGCCGGCCCGGGCGCTGGCCGCCGACCTGGGCGCCCGCCTGGCCAGCTTCGACGTGCTCGGCTCGAGCCTCGAGCCGGGGCCCGGGCTTTACCCGAAGCTCATGCGCCAGGGTGTGGCGGCCCTGACGGCCTGCCTCGGCGCACCGTGACCACAGCCGCGGGCTGGGCTATGTTCTCGCTATGAGCACTGACATTTCGCTGAAAGCCGCTCTCGACGCCGTCTCCTTCGACGACCAGGGCCTGCTGCCGGCCATCGCCCAGCAGCACGACAGCGGCGAGGTCTTGATGATGGCCTGGATGAACCGCGCTGCCCTGGAGCAGACCATCACCAGCGGCCGGGTGCACTACTGGTCGCGCTCGCGGCAGCGTCTCTGGGCCAAGGGCGAGAGCTCAGGCCAGGTGCAAGCGCTGGTCGAAGCCCGCCTCGACTGCGACGGCGACACGCTGTTGCTGCTGGTCGATCAGACCGGCGTGGCCTGCCACACCGGCCGGCGAAACTGTTTCTTCCGGGCGCTGAGGGAGGGCGGGCTGGAGACCATCGCCGAGGTCGAAGTCGATCCGGACGAGCTATACAGCTAACCCTCAGCGCTCCTTCTCCATGGCCGCCACGTCGATCAGGCCGCGCACCGCCAGTGCCACCAGATCCTCGTCCGGCGGCTGGGTGGGATAGACCAGGTAGGCCGGACGCTGGAAGACCGGCGCCTTGGCCACGCGGAAGAGGCGGCGTTCGGCGAGATAAGGCCGCACCACGCGCAGCGGGAAGTAGCCGCTGCCGCCGTTTACCAGAATGTATTGCAGGCCGATGGCGCCCAGCCCGACGCTGACCGCCGACGATGAGGCGTGGGGAAAGGATTCGCTGTGGGCGCTGTGGAATTCGGGGCCCCAGTCGACGAAGACGTAATCCTCCGGCCAGCCGGCCGCCAGCTTGCGCCGCTGGGTCGAGACCAGCACCAGACGTTCTTCCAGCAGCTTGCGGATCTCCAGCCCCGGCGTGGCGCGTGGCGAATACATCACGGCCACGTCCAAGAGGCCGTCCGAGAGCTGGCGCATCAAGCTTTCCGAATAGTCGCTTTGCAGCCTGAGCGCCACGTCCGGCGCCTGGGCCCGCATCCAGGGCAGCCAATGCGCGATCAGGCGCTCCCACAAGCTGACCTGGGTGCCCACGCCGAGCATGCCCTGGAAACCCTCGGGCAGCGAGACGATCTGCCGGCCCTGCTCCCAGGCCCGCAACATGGTAACGGCGTGGCGATGGAAATGATGGCCCGCCGCCGTCATCTCGACGCCGTTGCGGCCACGCAGGAAAACGGGCTGGTCGAGACGTTCCTCGAGCGCCTTGATGCGGGCCGAGACGGTCGACTGGGTGACGTTGAGGTGGTCGGCGGCGACGTTGAAATTGCCCGTCGTGGCGATTTCGAGGAAGGTCCGGATGTGTTCGATGTTCATGGCGTAGTGCCTTGCTCCAGCACACAAGATGTTGATCTTCGATCGAATGATTCGATCATAGTCATCAAAAAATTTCAATTTTCAAATTTAATCGGTTGCGAGACAGTAAGCCTGTACAAGGCCCGCGTGGGAAACAGTCATGCTTTCTGTGGTCATGCAGTCTGGCGGCGAAGCTCAGGTTGTCGGTGGGGCTCGGGGCGCCTATGGTTTCGCCGACCCGCCCGGCCAGACAAAATCCCTAACCCACCATGACCGAAAACGCCCCGCTCGCGCTTTACCAGGACCACGTCCAGAGCGACTGGATCGACTACAACGGCCACATGAGCGAGGGTTACTACGCCATCGCCTTCGGCAATGCCACCGACAAGCTGATGGACCGCATCGGCATGGATGCACCCTTTCGCGCCCGCGTGCGCTTCACCATCTACACCATGGAAACGCACATCTCTTACCTGCTGGAGATGGCCGAAGGCGAGCCGCTCAGCGTCACCACGCAGATGCTGGAATACGACGAGAAGCGTATGCGCATTTTCCACGCCATGGAGCGCCAGGGCGCCATCGTCACGGCCACCCAGGAGGCGGTGCTGCTGAATGTCGACATGCAGGGGCCAAAGGCGGTGCCGTTCGATGCGCAGGTGATGGCGCGCATCAAGGCCATCGGCCGGGCCCACGCCGGGCTCCCTTGGCACCCCCAGGCGGGCCGCGCCATCGCGCTCAAACCCTGAAGCGCCGCCGCCCCCAGCCCGGGGGTGGGTCATGAACGTCTTCAAGCCCGAGAGCCGGCGCCGCGGCGGCCGGGCGGCCAGGCAGGCCGAGCGCAGCACTGCCCCCACCATGGCACCCGTGCGGCCGGGCCAGGAAGGGGGCTGGTACAAGCCCCTGAACGAAGCTGACGTGGGGCGCATCCACGCTGCCGCGCTCGATCTGCTGGCCGAGGTCGGCCTGGCTGGCGCCATCCAGAGCTGCGTCGAACTGGTGACCACGGCCGGCGGCCAACTCACGCCCGAGGGCCGGCTGCTCTTTCCCCGCGCCCTGGTGGAAGACCGCATCGCCCTTGCCGGGCGGCATTTCGTGCTACCCGGCTCGGACCCGCGCCACGACCTCGAGCCCTGGGGCACCAAAGTGCATTTCGGCAGCGGCGGTGCCGCCGTCCACATGGTCGACGGCGAAAGCGGCGAGTTCCGCCCCTCGACGCTGATGGACCTCTACGACATCGCCCGCCTGATCGACGCCCTCGAACACATCCACTTTTGCCAGCGTTCGGTTATCGCCTGCGACATCGACGACCCGGTAGCGCTCGACGTCAACACCGCCTACGCCTCATCTCGGGCACCTCCAAGCACGTCGGCACGGCTTTCAGCACGGCCGAAGGCGCGCGCCGCACCCTGGACATGCTGCACACCGTGGCCGGCGGCGAGGCGGCCTGGCGGGCCCGGCCCTTCGTATCGCTCAACTGCTGCTTCGTGGTGCCGCCGCTGCGCTTCGCCGAAGAGGCCTGCCAGTGCCTGGAAATAGCCGTGCGGGCCGGCATGCCGGTGCTGCTGTTGGCCGCCGGACAGGCCGGCGCGACCAGCCCGGCGGCGCTGGCCGGCGCCCTGGTGCAGCAGATTGCCGAGGTGCTGGCCGGTCTGGTCTACGTCAATTTGATCGCGCCGGGCCATCCCGTCATATTCGGCACTTGGCCCTTCGTCTCCGATCTGCGCACCGGCGCCATGTCGGGCGGCAGCGGCGAGCAGGCCCTGCTGATGGCGGCCAGCGCCCAGATGGCCCAGCATTACGACCTGCCCGGCGGCGTGGCGGCGGGCATGACGGACGCCAAACTGCCCGACGCCCAGTCGGGCTACGAAAAGGGCTATTCCAATGCCCTGGCCGGCCTTGCCGGGGCCAACCTGGTCTACGAGGCGGCCGGCATGCAGGCCAGCCTGATGGGCGCCTGCCTGGAAAGCTACGTCATCGACAACGACATGCTGGGCAACGTCATGCGCGCCGTGCGCGGCATCGAGGTCAACGACCAGAGCGTTTCCCTCGAGGCCATCCGCGAGGTCTGCCTGGGTGGCGAGGGCCACTATCTCAGCCACCACCAAACGCTGGGCCTGATGGAGAGCGAATACATCTATCCCCGCATCGGTAACCGCCAAAGCATCAAGGAGTGGCGTGAGGGCGGCGGCGGTGCCATCGATCACCATGCCAGAACTCCTCCTCCAGCGAGCGGTAGCCCATGGGCAGATAGGTCTTGTTGTAGACCAGGAACCCCTTGGCGCCCCAACGCAGCGTCGCCTCGAAATAGGGCGATTTCCGGATACGCGGGCTGAGCGGAAACTCGATGGTCATGGGCCATCGCTCCAGCAAAGGCAGTCAAGGCGCGAAATCAGCTAGCGCCAGGAATGCGTTAGGAATGCGTCAGGATAGCACATTTCGCGCAAGATATTCGGGCTAGGCGGTCTTGCGCCGCAACACCAGCAACAGCGCCAGCAGCGCCACGGTGATGCCGGTCAGCATGCCCAGCGAGGCGGCGAAACCGTCGCTCAACTGGGCCAAAACGCCGATCGACATGGGCCCCAGCGAGCCCCCGACTTCGGCAGCAGAGAAAAAGAGGCCGCCGGCCAGGCCGGTGCGGCGCGATCCCACTTCGGGAACGTCGAGCAGGATCAGGATGGCCAAGGTCATCATGCCGCCCCGCGCCATGCCCTGCATCACCAGGGCCGCGGCCAGCAGCGCGCCGTCGGCGCTGAGCAACAGCAATGTCGCCCCGGCCGCCAGCAGAAAGAGCGCCGCCAGGATGCCCATGCGCCGGGCCGGCGTGGCCAGGCGCGGGATGGTCGGCGCAGCGATGATGCCCACGGCGGTGGGAATGGCGGCCCAGAAACCGGCCTCGGCCGCCGCCATGCCGTGGCTGCGGAGAATTTCCGGCAGCCAGTTGTTGAGTCCGTGGTTGACGAAAAAAATGCCGATGGCCATGGCCAGCACGATGCGCACGGCGGGGATCCCCAGCAATTCCGCGAAGGCAGCAAACTGGGGCTCGCGGGGCTCGGCGGCCAGCCTCTGTTCGATGGCCCGGCTGGCGGGATGGGCCGTGACGGCCAGCCAGACCAGGCCGACGGCCAACACGACGGCGGCGTAGGCCAGCATCACGGCGCGCCAGTTGCCGCCCAGCAGCGGCATCATCAGGCTGTTGGTCAGCGCCAACGAGGCCACGCTGCCCACGGCCGGTCCCGTCATATAGAGACCCATGGCAAAGCGCCGTTCCTGGCCCTCGAACCACAAGCCGATCAGCTTGGGCGCTCCCACCGAGACCAGGGGCCCGCCCAGACCAAAGAGGGCGACGGCCAGGAACAGGCTGAGGTGCCCGCCGGCGGCGGCGCGCAAGGCCCCCGAGGCGGCGATGACCAGCACCGCCAACAACAACGCGCGCCGCGGCCCGATGCGGTCGAGCAGAACCCCGCAAGGTATGGCCGAGGCGATGAAGACGAGCTGCCAGGCCCCCATCACCGTGCCCATGCGGGAATGGCTGAGCCCCAGATCCTGCCCCACCACGCTGACCAGCGGCGCCAGCGTCACGATGGTCAGGCCAAAACTGAAATAGACCAGCCAGACGCCGGCCAGCACCGCCCAACGATAGCCGTGGGCGCTGGCAGCCAAGTCGGGGGTTTGGTTTTGGTCGGACATGGGGAACCAAAAAGAGGACGATAGATACGCGCCCGATAGATTAGCATGGGGAGAATTCCTGCCGGAGGGAGCCGGCAGCTCGAAGGGGCCGGCAATGGGACGTTACGACAAGTCAATCGCCATCCACGATGAGGCCTGCCGTGTCCTCTCGGGTGGCGTCAGCAGCAATTTCCGCTATCAGACCAATCCCGTGCCGCTCTGTTTCGAGCGCGGCGAGGGCGCCTATGTCTGGGACGTCGATGGCAACCGTTACATCGACTACATGCTGGGCAACGGGCCGGCCATTCTCGGGCACAGCCCAGGGCGGGTGATCGAGGCGGTGCGGGCCAGCCTCGATCAAGGCCAGGCCTTCACAGCCCTTCATTCGTCGGAGTTGGCCCTGGCCCAGCGATTGTGCGAGATCATTCCCTGCGCCGAACAGGTTCGTTTCGATATTTCCGGAACCCAGGCCGACCAGATCGCCATCCGCCTGGCCCGGGCCCACACCGGGCGCGAGCTGATCCTCAAGTTCGAAGGCCAGTACCATGGCTGGGCCGACAACATTCTGGCCAGCGTGACACCGGGCTTGAACGAGGCCGGCCCGCCCGAGGCACCGGCCACGGTGGGGCAGAGCCGGGGCCAGCCGGAGACGGCCATCGCCAACGTGGTGGTGCAGCCCTTCAACGATTTGGCCCGGCTCGAGGAAACGGTCGCAGCCAGGGCCGACCAGCTGGCGGCGATCGTGCTCGAGCCCATCGCCTGCAACACCGGCGTCATCGAGCCCCGACCCGGTTATCTCGAAGGCCTGCGCGAGCTTTGCGACCGACATGGCATCGTGCTGATCTTCGACGAAGTGATCACCGGCTTCCGGGCCGCGCTGGGGGGCGCCCAGGCGCGCTACGGCGTGACCCCGGATCTCGCGGTTTTCGCCAAGGCGGCGGCGGCCGGATTTGCCATCAGCATCGTCGCCGGCCGCCGTGACATCATGGATGGCGTGACCAGCGGCGTCCTGCATGGCGGCACCTACAACGGCCTGACCTCCAGCGTGGCGGCCTGCGCGGCAACCATCGCGGAACTGGCAGAGGACGACGGGGCGCTGTTGGCGGCGATGGAGGCCCGCGGCAGAAGCCTCATGGCGGGGCTCGACGGGCTCGGCCGAAAGCACGGGCTGCCCTTGCATATCCAGGGCATCGGCACGGTCTTTTCCGCCCTCTTCACGCCATCTTCGCCGCTCTACGATTACCGCGGCTACAAGGCCTCCGATGAGGCGATGCGCCTCGGCTTCGTCGAAGAACTGCAGCACCGGGGCGTGCGCACGACCGGCCGCGGCACCTGGTTCGTGTGCAGCGAACTGAGCGACGAAGATGTCCGCGCACCACCCTCGAGGCGGCCGACGAGGCGCTGGCTGTGCTGAGCAGCCGCTGAGGGCAACGTATTCGGCACCGCCGTCAGGGGTCGCTGTTATCTTGGTGCGGCACCAACCCGCATTCCCCCCCCGATCCTTTCGCTCTATCGCCATTCAGGCTTTCGTTTTTCTAGGAATGCGGTAACACCTTCCGCGAAATTCGCATGGCCGGCGAGGGCGAACGCCTGATCCCTCTCGATCTCCAAACCGTCGTCAAAAGCCCGCCCGCCACCATCGACCAGGCAGCGTCGAATGGCCGCCAAGGTGTTGGCCGGCTTGCTGGCCAACATGTCGGCGTAGCTTTGGACTTCGCTGGCCAGTTGGTCGACGGGCACGACAAAATCGGCCAAGCCAATCTCCTGCGCCGTCTTGGCCTCCATGACCTGGCCGCCATAGAGCATGCGAAAGGCCTGGCTTCGGCCCACCAGCCGCAGCAATCCTTGGGTGCCACCGACGGGTGGGATGAAGCCGATATTGACCTCCGGCTGTCCCAGGCGGGCATCAATGGCAAGGAAACGCAGATCCGCGTGAAACGTCATCTCGAGCCCGCCTCCAACCGCCACACCGTTGATGGCGGCCAGCACGGGCTTCGAAGACGAGCGCAGGACTTGCGCCACTTTCTGGGTCTCTCGCACCCAATCTTGCATACGTTCGGCCGCGACGTCCTTGAAAGCCGAGATATCCGCGCCGGTGCTGAAGTAATCGTCCAGCGCGCTGGCGATCACGATGACCTTGACCTCCGCCGCCTCGAGCAGCGCCTCGAAGGCGGGCGCAAGCTCGTACAACATTTCCCAATCCACGGAGTTTCTTGCCGGTCGATTGAAACGATACCAACCGACCGATCCGCGCACATCCAGGTCAACAAATTTGAACGTCATGACCAGCCAATACCCCCAAGATGATCCACATTTTTGCCGCAGTGGTAGCCCAATATTCCATATCATAAAACCGTCGATTTAGAACCGAATCAGCACGGACGCGGCAGGGCCACATGATTGCCCACGACGGGACACATGCCTATTCGTCGCGGTGGACGGTCTCGGGAGCGAAGGCCGGCAGGCAGACCGCGATATATTCGGCGCCGCCCTCATGGGGCGAGCCATAGCGCACCCAGTTGCCCTTGGGGGTAATGATGGTCTGGCCGGCGCCGACCTCGAACACTTCATCGCCGGTCTCGACGCGCAACGTGCCAGTCAGCACCACGGTGTATTCGTCGAATTCCGGGGTCTGGCCGGGCTCCTGCCAGCCGGCCGGGCTGCGCATGCGGGCGATGCTGACCTCGCTGGTGGCCGAGTTGGCGCGGCCGACGAACTCCTCGATGGACTTGGGCTTGTTGCCTGCTGCGGAGATTATTGTTGGTTTTTCAATGAGTTGGACGTGCGTCTTCGGCATCTGCTTGGCCCTTCCCTGATTTTCCCGGCATCATCTGATAGCATATTGCCACCTCCTCAAATCGTGCGAGGGCGAGATGAAAAAAAGCAATTACCTGAGCGCCAGCATCAGCGACACACAGGGAGTGCAGATTTTCACCGGTGCGGGCCGCGGCCCGCGACGGCCGCGCCCGGCCAAGACGATCAGCGAAGCGGCCCGCGAGACCCCAGTGTTCGCCGAGACCGACGTGCTGGTGGTGGGCGGCGGGCCCTCGGGCACGGCCGCCGCGGTGGCGGCCGGGCGGCTGGGCGCCGACGTCATGCTGGTTGAGCGCTACAACCACCTCGGCGGCCTGTCGACCGGCGGACTGGTGATCTGGATCGACCGCATGACGGACTGGAGCGGCCGTGAAATCATCTCCGGCATCGCCCACGACATCCTCGAACGCCTGCCGGCGGAGGCCAAGCAGGGCCCGTCGCGGGCCGACTGGGGCTCGCGCGACGCCGCCACGGCGGCCTACTGGTCGCAACGCACCGCCGCCTACCATGGCATCGTCACCTTCTCGCCGACCGTCGATCCCGAGGCGCTCAAGACGCTATCGATGGAACTTACGCTGGAGCAGAACGTCCGCCTCACCTTCCATGCCTGGGCCGTCGAGCCCATCGTCGAGCAGGGCGTCATGCGCGGCGCCATCTTCGAGAGCAAGGAAGGCCGCCGGGCCATCCTGGCCAAGGTGGTGGTCGACACCACGGGCGATGCCGACCTGCTGGCCCGGGCCGGCCTCGAGTTCGAGAACGACATCGACGAGGACAGCATCCACCACTGCATCAACACCGCCTTCCTGCTCGGCGGCGTCGACATGGCGCGCTGGCTGCCCTTCCGTTTCGAGGATGCCGAGGGCTTCAAGGACTTCATGGCGCGCGGCCGCGAGCAGCTCAAATTCTTCGAAAAAGCCTTCGTTTCGTGGCGCAACGACGTGGCGCTTTTCATGGGGCCCCGGCTTTCGGGCTACAGCGCCGTCGACGTCGAGGACCTGAGCGAAGTCGAAATCCAGTCGCGCCGGCTCACCGTCGGCCATCTCGATTTCTATCGCCAAAACGCGCCGGGCTTCGAGAACGCCTTCCTCATGCTGGGCGCGCCGCAGATCGGCGTGCGCCACAGCCGCCGCCTGATCGGCCTGAACCAGGTCAGCCGGGGGCAGTGGGACGAGGGCCGTGTGTGGCCCGACGAGATCGGCGTCTCTACCTCGCTCGCGCCCGAGACGCCCAACATCTCGGTGCCGCTGGGGGCGCTCACGCCGGCCGCTATCGACGGCGTTTTGGCCGCCGGCCGCCACATCGCCTGCGACGCCAGTTCGCACTCCTTCCTGCGCGAGGTGCCGCAGTGCTGGATGACCGGCCACGCCGCCGGCGTGGCAGCGGCGTTGGCGGCGGATGCGGGGATCCTGCCGCGTGAGCTCGATGCCCAGCTCGTGCAGCGCGAGCTGTTGCGCCAGGGCGCCTACCTTTCACCCGAGACCGAGGCGGCATTGGCTGCCCAGGCGGCGGAATAGGGCATTTCATAGACGTTCGACGGGGCCGAATCGTACCCTCGGGATCAGCTTGTTTATGATTGCGGGCGGGGTTATTCCACCGGAAGCCTTGCATCGACTTTGTGAACAACTCCTGCTTCCAACAGCTCTTGCCTATCGGGAATCCATAGCTCCGAATGCGAAGTTGCGAAGACTTTTTTCAAGAAGGCGTTCTTGATATTCTGTAGCTTGAAAAATTCCCTGTCAGTGCTCTGCTCTTCCTCTATATCGACAAACGGCACTTGATAGTCCGCGTCAAGCCCATACCGGTGGAATCCCAACCTGCCGTTCGGCCCAAGAGTTCGCTTCACCCCAGCGATGAAAGCAAGGGTGCAGGCGGAAAAGCAGTCTGCGAAAACATAGGAATTCAGGCCATGGTCGCGAATGACCCTGGCAACGCCCCGCCCTGCAAAAGTGTTTCCCCCCGGACTGGCCAAGACGATGCCTTTGACATGGGAGTTTTCCTGTAAAAGCTTCTTCAGAGCTTTGGTGACCCCCAACTCGAAGCTGCCTTTCAAGTATAGGTAGTCTCCCTTTTCCGCAAGGGTCAGTGCGTACTTGGCTGTACGCTCCCGTTCCCACAAGGTGCTCAAGGAATATTTGTCGCGTCTAACGCTGATGTTCTGGACGAATATGAAAACAATTACGATAGCGAAAAGCAAGCCCATGACAATGCCAAAATACACACCCCACACCGCCGAAACAGATCCATAGGAGGATTGATACCTGTCACAAGATCGAATCACTCCAACAAATTGCCATAAAATAATGACGAGATCAGCCACGAAAATCAAAATACTGGATATGATGATTTCTAAGGAAACACCTTCGACAAAACGGGTGAGAGACAATACCTCCACGCCGACGATTGCGGCGCGTAGCAGCACGAAATTTATCCAGAACGAGACAGTCAGGGACTGCTGGCCAAGCCAATGGTTTGGCACATAATCTTTGGCGGCAATTCTCACGATCCTTGGTCTCATCCCGGGCAGTCAAAAAAACCCCACGTCTTCCCCGGCTTCAGGTTCGCGGGGAAAGGGTGACGGGTACATTCGGGAGCCAAGGCAGGTGCCCCATTTTGGCCCCCGGGATCCTATGAATCCGGAACGGCGCGCTCGATGATGGCGTCGAAATCGAGGCCCGCCGGCAGGGCACCGTAGGCGCCGGTCCAGCGCGAGCCCAGGCGTGAGGCGCAAAAGGCGTCGGCCACGGCGGCCGGGGCGTGGCGTACCAACAATGCGGCCTGCAAAGTGATGGCCAATAATTCCGTCACGCCCCGGGCGCGCAGTTCCAGATCCTCGGGCCGGGCAAGCTCATCCGCCAGCGCCGCGGCGGCGGCATCGAGGGCGGCGTTGCCGCCACGGGCCGCCTCGAGCTCGGCCAGGATGGCCGGTACGGCGGCCTCCTCGCGCAGCATGGCGCGCAGCACGTCGAGGCACATGACGTTGCCCGAGCCCTCCCAGATGCTGTTGACCGGCGCCTCGCGGTAGAGCCTGGGCAGGATCGATTCCTCGATGTAGCCGGGACCGCCGTGGCACTCCATGGCCTCGAAGACGTGCCCCGGCGCACGCTTGCAGATCCAGTACTTGCCCACCGCCGTGCCGATTCGCGCCAGCGCCGCGGCGCCTTCGTCGCCGGCGCGTTGGTCCATGGCCCGGGCCAGGCGCAGCGTCAGCACCAGGGCCGCTTCGGCCTCGAGGGCCAGGTCGGCCAGCACGTTCCGCATCAGGGGCTGTTGAAGCAGTTTCTTCTGGAACGCCAGCCTGTGGCTGGTGTGATGCAGCGCCTGGACCAGCCCCTGCCGCATCAGCGCGGCCGACGAGAAGCAGCAGTAGAACCGGGTGCCCTGGACCATGTCGATGATGGTGCGCACGCCCCTGCCCTCCTGGCCCACCATGACGCCCCAGGTGTCCTGGAGCTCCATCTCCGAAGACGCGTTGGAGCGGTTGCCGAGCTTATCCTTGAGGCGCTGCAGGAAGAGGTTGTTGCGCTCGCCGTCGGGCCCCCAGCGCGGCACCAGAAAGCAGGAAAGCCCACCGTCGGCATAGGCCAGCGTGAGGAAGGCGTCCGACATCGGTGCCGAGCAGAAGAACTTGTGGCCGGTGAGGCGGTATTCGGCGCCCTCGCCGGTGGCCGCGCCCAGCGGCCGAGCCCCGGTCGAATTGCTGCGCACATCCGAGCCGCCCTGCTTCTCGGTCATGAACATGCCCATGGTGGCACCGGATTTCTGCTCCACCGGAAAATCGCGGGGGTCGTAGGACGTCGACAACAGCCTGGGGATCCAGTCGTCGCCGACGCCCGGGCTCTGCTTAAGCGGCGGCACCACGGCATAGCTCATGGCCATGGGGCAAAGCACGCCGCCTTCGGCCTGATTGAGCATGTAGGTGAGCGCCGCGTGCCCGACCTGGGCACCGGCCCCCTCGTGGCGCCAGGCGAAGTTCGGCACCTCGTTCTCGATGGCGAGCGCCATCAGGTCGTGATAGGCGGGATGGAACTCGACCTGGTTGATGCGCATGCCATGGCGGTCGAAGGCGCGGATTTCGGGCCCATGGCGGTTGGCTTGGTCGGCTTTCTCGAAGGTCCCGGCGGCGCCGGCGAGCTTGCCGAAGGCGGCCAGCTTCTCCCCCGCCCAGCCGCCGCCCTCGCGCTCCACGCCCTCGCGCAAGGCCCTGTCGTTCCGCCACAGGTCCTGGTCGCCGAGGTGGGGCGGCATGTTGGTGACTTCATGGGTGGGCAGGGTTGCCATCGGTTTGGCCGGGATCATGGCGATCTCCTGGTTCCGGAACTGCCGGCGTCAGTCTACCGCATTATGCAAGACCGCCGCGGCGTAGTATTCGACGCCGCGCTTACCGGCCCCGAAAGCTGTCGCCGAAGCATCGCGCCAGCCCGCCGCCGCCAGGAAGGGCCCGAGCTCTTGGGGCCGGATGCTGAACGTCCAGGGCTCGCCCACGGCTCCCTGCAGCCATAGCATCAACCCGCTCCAAGGCCCGACGTCGGGCCGGCCGTCGGCGCCAGTGGGAATGTAGGTGAAGGCGATGCGGCTTCCCGGACCAGAGCCGGCGGCACATTGGCGAAAGAGTTCCGGCACCGCCTGCGGCGGCAGGTACATCACCAAGCCCTCGGCCACGAAGACGGCAGCGACACTGGAATCCCACCCCGGCAGCTCGGCCAGGACCTCGGAAAGCTGCCGCTCCCCCAGATCCTCGGCGGCGAGCACCAGGTTGGGCCGCCGCCCCAGCGCCTCGATGCCCCTCCTCTTGAGGCGGGCCGTGGCCGGGTGGTCGATCTCATGGAAGCGTACCCCGGGGAACTCGGGCGCAAGCCGCCAGCCCAGCGTGTCGTAACCCGCGCCCAGCACCAGCACCTGGGTGGCGCCAGCGGCGATGCCGTCCCTCACTTGGCGCTCGCAAAAGGCCTTGCGCTGGCCCAGCGATGCGAACATGCCGGGCAGCATCCAGTCGAAGGCGTCGTAGAACGAAGCCATGCGCCGGGTCCGGGCCCAGCGCACGATCCTCTCGCTCACGGCACCGGAGGCGACCAGCAGTTTTTCCGTGGCTTCCACCGCTCCCGCGGGAATCACGGCCGCCATCCGGGGCTTGGCCGAAAGGGTGACGATCGCCATGGCGATCTTGAGCGCGGTCCGGCTGGGTTTCTGTTTGCGCATGTTGGTTCCGCCCCGGCTCGCCCCGCCGGGAGCAAGAGACGAGCTATATGTGGCGGCCGGGACGGCCGCTTTCAAGCGGCCCTGAAAGGTGGCGGAGAGCGGTGATATCAGCCCGACCCTGCCGCCCGGTATTCGCTGAGCGAGCCGGAATGCATGACCCGGCCCATCAGCGGCCGGCCGACGATGTCTTCGGCCAGTCCGGCGGCTGCGATCAGGGCGTCGAGATCGATGCCGGTCTCAACGCCGAGCTCGTGGCAGAGGTGCACCATGTCTTCGGTGCAGATGTTGCCCGCGGCGGCGCGGTTCTTGTGGCGGGCGAAGGGGCAGCCGCCGAGGCCGCCGATGGAGCTGTCGAAATGGCGCACGCCCAGCTCCAGCGCGGCAAAAACGCAAGCCCCGCCGAGCCCCCGGCTGTCGTGCAGATGGAGACCGACTTCCAGTTCCGGATAGGCCTCGCGGACGGCGCCGATGCGTGTCCGAATGCTGTGCGGATCGGCCCAGCCCATGCTGTCGTCGAGGTCGATGCGGGGCAGCGCGCGGCCCTGTTGGCGGCACAATTCGACGGTGTGGCGGACTTCCTCCATGACGTCGGAAAGCGGCACCTCGCCCTCGAAATTGTCGCCGAACGCCGACAATACGTAGACTTGCTCCAAGGCGACCTGGTGGCGGTCGTAAAGTTCGGTCCACTGCTGCAGGCGGGCGCGGGCTTCCTGTTTGCTGCAATTGTTGTTGGCCAGACAGAATCCGTTGGAGGCGTAGAGCACGACGGAACCCAGGTGGTCGACCTGGGGCACCTCGAGGGCTTGTTCGAAACCCCAGGGATTGAGCGCCAGCGCCGTATAGCGGGTACCGGGACGTTTTCTGATGGCGGCGAACAATTCCCGGCTGTCGGCCATGGTCGGCACCAGCTTGGGATTGACGAACGAGGCGGCCTGGATGCGCGAGACGCCGGCCGCGGCGATTGCTTCGATAAGCGCCACCCGCTTCTCGAGGGGATACTGGCGGCTTTCCAATTGAAAGCCTTCGCGGGGGCCGTGTTCGTGAAAAATCACGCTGCCTGGCAGATCCGACATGGGCGAAGGCCTCCCCTACCCCGCCGCTTTCCGCATGGCACGGCTGATGACTTCGTGGCTGGGCGGGTTTGCCAACGGCTTGGCGGGGATCATCGCGGTTTCCTCGATCACGGGGCTGCTCGAGGCAGTCTACCCGAGATTTCCCGGATGGCCGTCATATCGCTGCCCGGCCCGGCCGCCCGTAATCTTGAATCCGGGCGTCGCGAGGCACAGTTATGAAGCGTTCCTGGCTAAATGACGGGAGAAACATCATGGATACCCGGTCTGCGACAGCCTTTTTCAAGTGGTGCACCATCATCAACGTCGCCCTGCTGATCCTATCGATCATCATGATCATCGCGCTCTCGGATTTTGTATACCTTTGGCACGGGCAAATGTTCCACCTCTCGCGCGAGGCCTTCGACGTGGTCCTCTATGCCTTCCTCGGGCTCTACAAGATCGCCATTCTGGTCTTCAATCTGGTTCCCTACGTGGCGCTGCGGATCATCGCGAGATAGCCCCCAGATCCCCCAATCCTGCCGCCTTTTGCCTGGTGTGCAGTTGCTACCGTGGGGTGACAACCATAGGGTAAGATGAGGGTAACGCATTCGACGCCATAGCCATCGGGACGAAGCGATGAATATTTCCGTGCCAAAGGGACAGTTGAAATCGGCAGCTCTGGCCAAGCGATACGGCCCTGATGCCATTCCTGCCGCGGGTCCCTGGAACGAGCATATCGAGCTGCTGCTCTCGCATCGCTCGATCCGGGGCTACAAGTCCGAGGCCTTGCCCGAGGGCACGCTCGAGACCTTGATCGCGGCGGCGCAGTCCGCCGCCACCAGTTCCAACATGCAGACCTGGTCGGTGGTCGCGGTGAAGGATGGTGCCACCAAGGCGGCGATGGCGAAACTCGCCAACAACCAGAAACACATCATGGAGTGCCCGCTATTTCTGGTCTGGCTGGCCGATGTTTCGCGCCACCAGCGGCTCGGCGCCGAAGAAGGAATCGAGCTGGAGGTCATCCCCTACCTGGAGACCTTCCTGGTAGCCGCCATCGATGCCGCGCTGGCGGCCCAGAACGCGGTGGTGGCAGCCGAATCGCTGGGCTTGTCCACCGTCTACATCGGCTCGCTGCGCAACGACCCGATCCAGGTCAAGGAATTGCTGGGCCTGCCCGCCAGCTGCATGAGCATGTTCGGCCTGTGCGTCGGATATGCCACCGCCGATGTCACCAACGAGGTGAAACCCCGCCTGTCGCAGCCGGCTGTTCTCTTTCGGGAGAAATACGGCAATCCGGACGAGCCTCGGCTGCGCGCCGCCTACGACCAAAAGATGGCCGACTTTTCAGGCCGCCACGAGATGGCGCAAAGCACCTGGACCGAGCGTGTGATCGACCGGCTGGGAGCGATTTCAGCAATAAGCGGGCGCGAAAAACTTTCCCAAATTCTGAAGGATATGGGCTTCCCGCTGCGCTAAGGAGGCGCCGGCGGATTACCCCGCCGCCTTCCGCATGGCGCGGCTGATGACCACGTTCTGAATCTCCGTCGTGCCATCGACGATTTGGGCCATCTTGGCCGCCGCCAGGTGGCGGGCCAAAGGGTAGTCATGGCTGTAGCCGGCGGCGCCCATGACCTGCATGCAATCGGCCAGGCGGGCAAGGCAGATGCGGGGGGCGAACTTCTTGGCGTGGGCCGCCGCCAGCGGCGCCCTCGGATCGCCGGCGTCATGCAGCCGCCCGGCCTCGACTGTGAGCAAGCGCGCCGCCCGCCAGTCGGTCTCGGCGTCAGCCAGCATCCACTGCAGGCCCTGGAAGTCGGCCGTGGCCTGGCCGAAGGCGCGGCGCTGCATGGCATACGAGAGCGCCGTGTCGATGCCTGTTCGCAACATGCCGCAGCAGCCGGCGGCCACGATGATGCGGGCGATATCGATGCCAAAAAGCGCCGCCTTGAAGGCCTCGCCCGGCGCCAGAAAAAGATCGGCCTCGCCGATCCGGCAATCCTCGAAGCGGAAGCCACCGACGCCGGCGGCATGGCAGCCCATCATCTCGTAGGTAGGCCCGCGTTTCACACCCCGGGTATCGGCATCGACCAGAAAGCAGGCGATGCCGCGCCAGCCGGCCGCGGGGTCGGTCTGGGCATAGACCGAAAGCACTTCGGCCGTGACGGTATTGGTGATCCAGGCCTTTTCGCCGTTCAGCACCCAGCCCTCGCCGTCACGCTCGGCCCGCGTGGCGATCGCCGCCGCATCGCTGCCGCTGCCGGGTTCGGTGAGCAAAAAGGCGCCGATGCGCCGGGCCGCCAGCATATCGGGCAGAAAGCGCCGGCGCTGTTCGTCGCTGCCGTTACGGGCGATGGAGCCGGCCAGGTTGTTGTGCACCACCAGGCCGAAGGGAAAACCGAAGTCGACCGCCGCCAGTTCCTCGACGACCCGGGCCATGGCGCTTATACCGAGGCCGCTGCCGCCGTCGGCTTCCGGCACCACCAGGCCGCAAAGCCCGGCCTCGGCCGCCGCTTTCGTGGTCTCCAGCGGCACCTCGCGCGTCACCGCCCAGCCCGGCGCCTTGGGCGCTATTTCGTCCCGGGCGAAAAGGCGCGCGCGTTCGACGACGGCGCGTTCGGTCTCGTTCAGATGGGCATCCATGTCCATGTCGCTTCCTCTACTCGACATTTGGTTTTTCATGCAACGGCCGGATGCTTTCGTCCCACCGGGCGCTGGGCCGGTCGGCCTCGATCTCGCTAAGCGGCTCACAGGCCACCAGGCCTTGCCAACAGCGCCGGGCCAGCCATTGGTACTGGGCCGTGCCGCGGGATTTTCGCGACACGTCGTCTTCGCTGAGTTCGCGCACCACCCGGGCCGGAATGCCGGCCGCCAGGCTGCGGGGCGGGATCTCGTCGTTGCCCTTGACGAAGGCGAGCGCGCCGATGAAGCAGTCGTCGCCGACCTGGGCGCCATCCATGACCACGGCGTTCATACCCACCAGCACGTTGGTCCCGAGCCTGCAGCCGTGCAGCACCACGCCGTGGCCGATATGGCAGTCCTCGCCGACCTGCGTCTCGGCGGCCGGGAAGCTATGCATGACGACGTTGTCCTGGGCGTTGGAACCGCCACCGATGACAATGCGGCCATAATCGCCCCGCAGCGAGACTCCGGGACCGATGTAGCAGTGCGGCCCGACGATGACATCACCGATCAGCACGGCCCGGGGATGCAGGTAGGCCGAGGGATCGACCACCGGGACGATGCCCTCGAAGGCGTAGACGCTGGCCATTATTTCTCTCCGCATGGGGACCGCCTGAAACTAGGGCGGCGGCAAGGGCGGCGCAACCGCTGGCGTTGCCCCCGCCCGGCCCGGCGATTATTGTGAGCAACCCTTGCCCTAGACCACTCTCGGGAAAATCATGGACTTCGAAACCATCCGCTTTGAAAGCAACGACGGCGTTGCCGTCATCACGCTCAACCGGCCCGACAGCCTCAACGCCTTCACCGACGCCATGCACGCCGAGCTGCGCCACGCCATGGACGCCATCGAGGGCGACGCCGATCTCCGTGCCCTGGTCATCACCGGCGCCGGACGGGCCTTTTGTTCGGGTGCCAATCTGGCCGGCGTGGCCGGGAAAATCGCCAAAGGTGCCGAACTAGACGCGGCCGCCGTCCTGGATGACGACTACCACCCATTGATCAAGCGCCTGCGCGCCCTGGAGCTGCCGGTCATCGTCGCCGTCAACGGCATCGCCGCCGGGGCGGGCTGCAATTTCGCCCTGGTCGGCGATATCGTGCTGGCCGCGCGTTCGGCCGAATTCATCCAGGTTTTCGTGCGCATCGGCGTCATTCCCGATGCCGGCGGCACTTACTACCTGCCCCGCCTGATCGGGCCGGCCCGGGCCCGGGCGCTTTGCATGCTGGGCGAGCCCTTGCCGGCCGAGAGGGCCGCCGAATGGGGCCTTATCTGGAAGTGCGTCGACGACGAGGCGCTGATGGACGAGGCCATGGGCCTGGCCCGGCGCCTGGCCAAACAGCCCACCCGGGCCATCGCCATCATGAAACAGGCGCTGGAGGTCTCACTCGACAACGACATGGCGGCACAACTCGACGTCGAGCGCGACAGCCAGGTCGCCGCCTTCGCCACCGAGGATTTCCGCGAAGGCGTGACGGCCTTTATCGAAAAGCGCAAAGCCGTCTTCACGGGGCGCTGAGATGCCGGATACTACCGACACTGCTTTCAAGATCCACACCGCCGGCGGCCTCCTCGGCATCAGCCTCGAAGAGCCCGGCCCGGGCCGGGCCGTGACGCGCATGACGGTGCGCGAGGACATGCTCAATCAGTACCAGTCTCTGCACGGCGGGTTTCTCTTCACCCTGGCCGATTCCGCCTTCGGTTACGCCTGTAATTCGGCGGCGCCGATCTCTGTGGCCATCGAAGCAACCATCGCCTTCCGACAGGCCCCAACGGTCGGCGACCTGCTCACCGCCGTCTGCGAGGAACGCTCGCGCTCGCGCCGCACCGGCGTTTATGATGTCACCGTGAGCAACCAACATGGCGACATCGTGGCGCTCTTTCGCGGCACCTCGTACCGCGCCAAAGTCGTCGACAGCCCGGAGGGACCAACCTCATGACCGAAGCCTTCATCTGCGATGCCGTGCGTACGCCCATCGGACGTTACGGCGGCGGCCTTGCCAAGCTGCGCACCGACGACCTGGCGGCGCTGCCCATCAAGGCCCTGATGGAACGCAACCCCGACGTGGCCTGGGACCAGGTCGACGAGGTGCTCATGGGCTGCGCCAACCAGGCCGGCGAGGACAACCGCAACGTGGCCCGCATGGCGGCGCTGCTGGCCGGCCTGCCCACCGAGGTTCCGGGCGCCACCATCAACCGGCTCTGCGGCTCCGGCCTCGATGCCGTGGGCTCGGGTGCGCGCGCCATCAAGACCGGCGAGGCCGAGCTGGTGATCGCGGCCGGCGTCGAGAGCATGAGCCGGGCGCCCTTCGTCATGGCCAAGGCCGAGACGCCCTTTTCACGCCAGGCCGAGATCTACGACACCACCATGGGTTGGCGCTTCGTGAACTCGCTGATGAAGAGCCAGTTCGGCGTCGATTCGATGCCCGAGACGGCCGAGAATGTGGCCCAGGAATTCCAGATCTCCCGGGCCGACCAGGACGCCTTTGCCCAACGCAGCCAACAGCGCGCCGGGGCCGCCCGCGAGGCCGGCCACTTCGCCGCCGAGATCGTGCCGGTGACCATCCCCCAACGCCGCGGTGACGACATCGTCGTCGAGCACGACGAACACCCCCGGCCAGAGACCACGCTGGAAGGTCTGGCCAAGCTGCCGGCGCCGTTTCGCGAAGGCGGCACGGTAACGGCCGGTAATGCCTCGGGCGTCAACGACGGCGCCGCGGCGCTGCTGCTGGCTTCCGAAGCGGCGGTGGAGCGCTACGGCCTGACCGCCCGGGCCCGCGTCGTGGGCATGGCCACGGCCGGCGTCGAGCCCCGCATCATGGGCATGGGGCCGGCCCCGGCCTCACGCAAGCTCTTGGATCGCCTTGGCCTCAAGATCGCCGAGGTCGACGTGATCGAACTCAACGAGGCCTTCGCCGCCCAGGCCCTGGCGGTAACCCGCGACCTGGGTCTCGCCGACGATGCCGAAAACGTCAATCCCCAGGGCGGCGCCATAGCGCTGGGACACCCCCTGGGCATGAGCGGCACGCGCCTCGCCACCACGGCGCTCTACCAGCTCGAGCGCAGCGGCGGCCGCCTGGCGCTTTGCACCATGTGCATCGGCGTCGGCCAGGGCATCGCGGCGCTTATCGAACGCCTCGACTAGGGGCCAGCCATGAGAGCAGACAACCGGGCCCCGGAGAAGGGCGAGCTCGATCCCATCGAGATAGCCAGCCGCGACGAAATCTCGGCCTTGCAGCTCGAGCGCCTGAAGTGGACGCTGGGCCACGTCTACGCCAACGTCGGGCACTACAAAACCGCCTTCGACCAGGCCGGCGTGCACCCCGAAGACTTGCACGATCTGGCCGATCTCGCCAAGTTCCCCTTCACCGTCAAGACCGACCTTCGCGACAACTACCCCTTCGACATGTTCGCCGTGCCGCGAGAGCAAGTCGTGCGCATCCATGCTTCCTCCGGTACCACCGGCAATCCCACGGTGGTGGGCTATACCCAGGCCGACCTCGACATGTGGAGCAATCTGATGGCGCGCTCGATCCGCACCGCCGGCGGCCGGCCCGGCGACCTGGTCCATATCGCCTATGGCTATGGCCTGTTTACCGGCGGCCTGGGGGCGCACTATGGCGCCGAGCGCCTGGGCTGCACCGTGGTGCCGGTGTCGGGCGGCCTGAGCGAGCGCCAGATCAAGCTGATCACCGACTTCAAGCCCGCCGTCATCATGGTGACGCCGAGCTACATGCTGGCCTTGGCCGACGAGTTCGAGGCCCAGGGCCTGGACCCGCGGGAATCAAGCATGCGCATCGGCATCTTCGGCGCCGAGCCCTGGACCGAGGCCATGCGCGGCGAGATCGAGGCCCGCGTCGGCCTCGATGCCATCGACATCTTCGGCCTTTCCGAGGTCATGGGCCCCGGCGTTTCCTGCGAATGCATCGAGACCAAGGACGGCCCGCACATCTGGGAGGACCACTTCTACCCCGAGGTCATCGACCCCGAGACAGGCGCCGTGCTGCCCGACGGCGAAGAGGGCGAGCTGGTCTTCACCAGCCTCTCGAAGGAAGCCTTTCCCATCATCCGCTACCGCACCCGCGACCTGACCAGGCTGTTGCCCGGCTCGGCCCGAAGCATGCGCCGCATGGCCAAGGTGACGGGGCGGTCGGACGACATGCTGATCATCCGCGGCGTCAACGTCTTCCCCACCCAGATCGAGGAAATCCTGCTGGCCGACGAGCGCCTATCGCCGCACTACATCCTCGAGGTGCGGCGCGAGGGCCCGCTCGACCAGCTCACCGTGGCGGTCGAGATGAAGCCCGAGCTGGCGGGCGCCGGCGAGGCCGACAAGGCGGCCTGCGCCGGCGACGTGGCTGACCGCATCAAGGGCCTGATCGGGGTCAGCGCAAAGGTCCGCATAGCAGGGCAGAACGAGATCGAACGCTCCATCGGCAAGGCCAAACGGGTTAATGATTTGCGCGATTTGGGCTGAGGGCCGGTATCGCACCGGGCCGGGCCACGGCAGCCAGGCCCGGGCGCGTCAGTCCCTGCGCACCAGACCCGTGAGCCCGGCCACGGCCACCGTGGTCAGGACCCAGCCGAGCAGAATGTGCAGCCATAAATAAGCCATCACCGCCCAACCCCAGCCCGTCCCCGCCTTGGGCAGCCAAAAACTCTCCTGGTGCAAATCGACGATCGGCAGGAAGACGTCGAGGGAATAGAGGTGGGGTTGGAAACGCGGGTATTCGGGCGGCAGTTCCGGGTAGCGCGCGTCGAGATAGACCCGTTCCTTGGCCGGCACCATCAAGCCTGCGTACTCCGCCAAGCCGAAAACGGCACTGCCGAGGATGACGATGCCAAGGAAAAACCAAAGCACCTTCCAGGGTTTGTAGCCGTGGCCGATGGTGAGGCCGAGGAAGCGGTGCCAGATCCTGCCCCGCCAGCCCAGGTCGCCACTCCCGATCCAGGCTTCCTGCCGGGCAATCGAAACCTCGCGGGCATCGCGTTCATGCCCCATCTCCCGCAGTATCTTGGCGAGCTGGACGTAAGGCTGCGGCCGGAAATCGCCGGCCGGCTGCCGCTTGAGCCAATCGAGCCTTTTTGCCGCAGCGGTTGGCGCCTTTCCAGCGATGGCCCCGTAGACGAAGCCATCCAGGACAAGGTTTCCGGGCGCCGGCCAACCCGCCTCGTCATCGGCCAGAACGCCTGCCTCGGCATGTGCGAGGTTGATCGTTCCCTCTACCGGTGAGGCAAATTCGCCAAGAAAGAATACGCCACTAATTATTGCCCTCTCAGCGGAGAGGGCATCGCTGCCAGGGTTCGAAAAATGGCCGCCAACGCAAGAGAGGTCGCCGCCGATATCCGCGCCCAAAAGGCGCACTTCGCCCTTGGCGCTGAAGTTGTCACGGAGGAAGACGTCGCCGGCCGTCTTGAGACGATCGGCGGAGAGGGCTTTGCCGTCCGCGTTTTCGAAACTGCCGTTTGAGCAATCCAGGTCGCCGCCGATATCCGCTCCCAAAAGGCGCACTTCGCCCTTGGCGCTGAAGTTGTCACGGAGGAAGACGTCGCCGGCCGTCTTGAGACCATCGGCGGAGAGGGCATTGCCGTCCGCGTTTTCGAAACTGCCGTTTAAGCAATACAGGCTGCCACCGATATCCGCTCCCAAAAAGCGCACTTCGCCCTTGGCGCTGAAGTTGTCACTGAGGAAAACGCTGCCGGCCGTCTTGAGACGATCAGCGAAGAGGGCATTGCCGTCCGCGTTTTCGAAACTGCCGTTTGAGCAATCCAGGTTGCCGCCGATATCCGCGCCCAAAAGGCGCACTTCGCCCTTGGCGCGAAAACCGTTTCTGAGAAATACGCCGCCCGATGTCTTGAAGCGGTCGGCTCTTATGTTCCGAACGAGACTGCCGGCCAGATTCAAGGACCGCCCCTCGGCGCCGAGCAAGACCATCTCCTGCTCGATGAAGCAGTCTGCGAGTGCCAGGGAACACTCCAATATGGCGTCCTCGAAATCCAGACGGCCGGCGATGCGGGCGCCGCGGACGCGTACACCTTTGGCGTGAACCGGCCACTCGTCATTACTGCCAAGGCAAAGCGCGTAAATGATCCCGGCGCGCAGTCTGCGGTCGTCCCCCCAATCGGCGCCGTTGGCCGGGTCGTCGGCGGTTTCCTCAGCCACTGCGTAGTCGGCTACCTCGCCCTTGGCGGCGGCCTCGATGAGGCGGCGTTCGGGTTCCGTGGGTTCGAGGTCATCCGCCATGAAAGCCCCAACAAAGCGCCCGTGGCGCCTAGAGCAGCGCCCCGGAATAGTTGACGGGGGCGTGGTCGGCGAGGTCGCGGACCACCAGGTTGCCCCAGCGCCAGGCCCACAGGACCGTGTATTCGAGGTGTGCCCGCCACTGCTCGGATTCAATCGCTTCCGGATCGGGGGAGACGTTCAGTCGGCGGTCGCGGTCGATGTAGTGAAGCTCGCCAACGTGGCGGTAGGGCTCGGGCGGTACCCGGCAGACCAGGTCGCAGCAATTGACGAAGCGGCGGATGCGCTGCCCGGCCAGGGCTTGGCCGAAGTCCCTGTCGCCGACCCGGGGCGAGCCGTAGGTGAGAAGGCCGGCACACGGCTGCCGGCTGGCCGCCAGGGTGGCGAGAGCAGCACCCAGGCTGTGCCCGGTGAACAGGATAGGGCCGGCGCCAGCCAGTTGCGGCTCGATTTCGGGCCAGATGCGCTCGAAGGCACCGGCGAAACCCATGTGCACATTGCCCCCCGCCGGCCAGGGTTCCGGCAGAAAGAGGGCATCGTCGATGATGTCGGTGGGATCGTCCGCTTCGGTACCGCGAAAGGCCAGGACGGCGGGGGGGCCATCCCAGGCCATCAGGGCCTGGCTGCCGCCCCGGTCGAAGGTGCAAAACTCGGAATAGCCGATTCCGGCCAGCACACCGCCGACGACGCTTTCGTCCCGGCAATAGGCCAGACGCGACATTTCGGCGCCCAGCGCCGCTTCGTCGTCAGGCCGGCCGTTGGGGAAAAAATCCCTGGCGGCGCCGGGATCGAGAAGGGATTTCCTCGAGGGGTCGTAATCCAATTCAGCCTCCCTTTCATCGGCGCCATGGCGCTCAGCCAAAAAGTTCGCCGAAACCCCTGGAAAACGAACGATAAGGGTTCTTGATGCTTATTATACCCGTTTAATAAGAAAATTATATATTGATTATCACATCATGACAATATCGCCCCTTGCCCCGATTGCCAAACGCGGCCTCAAATAACGGCATGGCCGGCGGGACGGAAATCTGGCGCACATTGGGGACAACGGAGCTGGGAATCCTGGGTCTCTCGTTGGCCGGGGCGCTCGGCTATCTGGCCTCGGGCGAGAGCTCCTATCGGGGCCGGGCCCTGGTCAAGGGATCGGCGGTCGGGGGGCTGGCGTTGCTGCTGGTCTGGTTGCTGCTGCGGGGGCTGCTGGACGGGTTCGACGGCTGGCTGCTGCTGGCAGCGTTGGTGCTGTCAACGGCAGGCGATGTGTTTCTGGTGGGCGAGAGCGAAGGGAGGTTTCGCGCCGGGTTGGCTTCCTTCCTGCTGGCCCATGTGGCCTACGGCGCCATCTTCGTGGGCCACGTCGAAACGCCCTGGTGGCCGGGGCCGGCGGCCACCGTTGCCGCCCTGGCCGTGGTCGTCGCGGCCGGCGGCGTGCTGGCCTGGCTGTGGCCCACCCTGGGGGGCTTGCGCGGTCCCGTGGCCGCCTATGTGGCGGTCATCGTGGCCATGGCGCTGGCCGCGTTGCTGGCCGATTTCGCCACGCCTTGGGTGGCGCTGGGGGCGCTGGCGTTCGTGGCTTCGGATGCCGTGCTGGCGGCCAATAAATTCCGCGGGCCGCTGCCGGGCGCCGGCCCCTTCGTCTGGACCAGCTATTGTACCGCCCAGGGCCTTTTGGCCTTTGGCGTGGTGGTGGGTTGATGCTGGCGCGTCTGCTCGCCGATCTGGTGCTGGCCGTGCACCTGGGCTTCGTGGTTTTCGTCGTGGCCGGCGGCTTTTTTGTCTGGCGCTGGCCCAAGCTGGCCTGGCTGCACCTGCCGGCCTTTGTCTGGGGCGGCGGCATCGAGCTTCTGGGCTGGATCTGCCCGCTGACGTATCTCGAGAATCATTTGCGCCGCCAGGGTGCGTTGGCGGGGTACGAAACAAGCTTCATCGAGCAATACCTGCTGCCGCTGCTCTATCCCGAGGTTCTGTTAGGCAGCTTTCCCCGCTGGGGATTCGTGGCTATGGGGATTTCTGTTCTTGTTCTAAACGGGCTGATTTATTGGCGCTTGATAAAACGTCACCTGGAGAAACGCCGCCAGACGCAACAACGGAGCCGCGACGGTTATCCTGAACCGCCGCCAACTCCGTAGTCGCAATTTGCCTTATCGGTGTGACGCCGATTACTTGCCGATACGGCTGACGGAAAAACCGCCCTTGACGCCACGGCCCTTGGAACGCGTAACTTTGTAGCCGTGGCGGCCGAGGTTGAAGCTCTTGTCTTTTTCGTAGGGCTTCAAGGCCTTGGCGATCTTCTCGGCCACCGCATCGGGGGCCGGAGCCTTGCTGGCCTTGGTCTGGAGCTTCAGCCATTTGGAGAAAGCATCGCTGGCAAGATCGTCGCCGATCGATTTGCGCAGCGCATTGAGCTTGCGGATCTGACCTTTGGTTAGGCCTGTTTCATCAACTGCCATGGGAATCTAACTCGCTTGTTTGTGAAAGCGGGAGAGTCTAACAAAACGACCGCGATGTCAATTATTACCTGGCCACTGATCCAAAGACAAACGTCCGATTTCGGCTAGCAAAGAATTCGTTCTATGATGGTGCCAGGAGGAGCAGCAAACATGCCCACGGAAATCTGTGCCCGTTTGGGAATCGACTTCCCCATCTTTGCCTTTGCCCACTGCCGTGACGTCGTCGTCGAGGTTTCAAAGGCCGGCGGCATCGGCGTCCTGGGCGGCGCCATCCACAGCCCGGAGGAACTGGCCAGCGATCTCGAATGGATCGAGGCCCAACTCGGTGAACGGCCCTACGGGGTCGACCTGCTGCTCACCGACAATTTTCAGGCCCAGACCGAGGGACAATCCCTGGACGACCTGCTGCCGCCCGAGCACACCGCATTCCTCGACGACATGATGGCACGCTATGACGTGCCCGAGGTTGACACCGACCGCGGCGACCCCCAGGGCCGCCTGGGCGAGACCCGCTTCACGGCCGAGCAGAACCAGGCCCTGATCGAGGTCATGTTCCAGTTCAATCCACGCGTCTTCGTCAGCGCCCTGGGCACGCCGCCGGCCGACGTTACCGAGCGCGCCCAGTCCCGCGGCATGCTGGTCGGCGCGCTCGCCGGCAAGGGCCGCCACGCCGTGCGTCACCGCGATGCCGGCCTCGACTTCGTCGTTGCCACCTCGTCGGAGGCCGGCGGCCACGTCGGCGACATCGGCTCCATGGTGCTGATCCCCGAGGTGGTCGATGCCGTGGCGCCGCTGCCGGTGCTGGCCGCTGGCGGCATCGGCGGCGGCCGCCAGATGGCTGCCGCCCTGGCCATGGGAGCGCAAGGCGTCTGGTGCGGCTCGCTCTGGCTGACCACGGTGGAATCGGACACCCTGCCGCTGGTCAAGGAAAAGCTGCTGAATGCCGGTTCCGACCAAACCGCCCGCACGACCTATTTCACCGGCAAGTCGGCGCGATTCCTGGATACCGCCTGGTGCGACGAATGGGCCCGCCCCGATGCCCCCGAGCCACTGCCGGCGCCCTGGCAGACCCACCTGGTGGGCAACTACGTCCAGCGCATCTACGCCGCCGCCGGCTCGGCCAGCGCCGATCCCGAGAGCGGCCCTGGCCGCCTCATCTCATCGCCCGTGGGCCAGATCATCGGGTCCATCAACGAAACGCGTTCGAGCCGCGATGTGGTGCGCGAAATGGTCGAGGACTTTGCTGCTGCCGTGGAGCGGCTCTCGGGCCTGCTGGAGGAGTGACAGGCCGCCCCTTCAGGCCACCTCCGCCACCTCTTCTGCGCCGCCGCGTTGCAGGCGATAGCTGAAGCTGCGCAGGCGGCGATCGTCCAAGGGCGTGCCGTCGCCGTAGAAGAAGAAGAACGGGATCTCCTTCCTGTAGCGCAACAAGCCCTCGGTGATCAGGCTGTTGTCGCAGCCCCAGCAACTGGCCACCACGACGCCGTCGTAGAGCCCCGTCTCCCAGGCGTGCAGCACGCCGGCAATCTCCATGGGCGCACCGCCGACGGTGGTCGGATCGATCAGCTCCTCGGCCAACTCCAGGGCCTCCTGGACGGCCGGTGCCGGCAGCCAGGGGTGTTCGTCAGCCAACTGGGCGTAGAGCCAGGTCCGCAACTCGGCTTGTTCCTCGGTCATCAGCTGGGCCTCGGCCAGCGGCTTGGCCCGGCCGTATTGCAGGTAGGGGTGGCGCCGCGCCAGGTATTCGAAGAAGTCGGTGAGCGGCTCCAGCACCAGCCTCAGACCCTGCTCGCTGAAGCGCAGAAAGAGGCCGGAGCTGGCGAAGTCGTTGCCCTTGGTCATGGTCTCGCCGCCCACAAAGACGGTGCGCCATGAGCGGCTGCCCTGCCAGCGGCTTTCCATCTCGGCATAGCGCTGGCCGCTTTGGCGCAACGCGGCACCAATGGCCACGGCGCGGCTCTCGACCTCGGGCCGAGCCTCGTCGTTCCCGGTCAGTGCCATGGGCGCCTCGAGAATGCTATGGATTTGGGCGGCGCCGGCATCGTAGAGAGCCCGAGCTTCACCGCGCTGGCTCTCTACCGGCAGGTGGTAGATGTAGAGCTGGCGCATGATCTCGGTAGCCGAGAGGCCGGCCCACAGCAGCAGCGACATCGAGCGGTCACCGCCAAACGGCATGCCTTCCATGGCGACGTTGCTGTCGAAGCCCATCTTTTCCAGCGAGATTCGGTTCTTGGCGGCGAAGGCGCCGGTGCGGCAGAGCTGCCCTGAGAAGCACAGCAGCACGGTCTCCCTGAGCGGCGGGTTTTGCTCCAGGTGCTGGCGGAAGGAACCCCACATCAGTTGATAACTGAAGCATTCCTTGCCCGAGCAGTCGGCCTTGCCGGCCTGCCAGGTGGCGTCGCTGTGGGGCGGCGCGCACACCACGTCGTAGCCGTAGGCCCGGTAGGTGGCGGCGAAGGTCTCGCCGACGTTGTCGACCATGCTCATGGCCACGTAGTGAACCTCGGGATCGAGGAAGCCGGGCCGGCTCCGGCGCAGCGGGCTGACGTAACCGATGCGCCTGGAATTGTCGGGCACCGACGGCGCGCGGTCGGCGCGGAACTGCCGCACGGACTGCAAAAAGGCCTGGATGCGCGTGATGAAACCAGCCTCGCCGCCGTGGCCGTCGCTCTCCAGGATAGTGTGGGGATAGCCCTCCAGCAGCGCCTGGAAGACCTGCTCGGTGAACGAGGACGGGCCGCAGCCAAACGACGCCAGCAGTACCGGGAAGACCTCGCCCTGGGCCCGGGCCTGGACGGCGGCACGCAGGCCCCGGTTGGCATCGCCCCAGTAGATATTTTTCACCAACGGCGTCTCAGCCTCGATCTCGTAGCAGTCCGCCGGGATGGCCATGGCGCCGTTGCGCCTGAGCAGGTGCGGGATATTGGCGTTGATGGCGCCGTCGTAGATGACGTGCAGGTGGCCCACCAGAATCACCGCCGGCAGGTCGTTCCGGCGGGCATAGTCGAGCGCTTCCTCGCCGATGCGCTCCAGTCCATCCTCGAAGGCATGATGGGCCTCGGCCGCCTTGGCCACGGCACCGGAGATCTTGGCCCGGTTGACACCGAGCTCGGCGGCCAGGCGCTCCATCTCGGTCACCACCTCGGGGGCGCCGGGTCCCTCGCGGAAGGAAAGCCGGGGCCGCACGATCCTGGTGCGGCGGCCCTGGGAGCGCAGCAACTGCTCGATCAGCGAGGGCATGGTCTGTTCGGCTACGCAGGTTTGGCCGCCCCGGCTCTTGGTGTCGGCGACGTAGAAAATGCTGGGAAACAGCATCAGCTCGGCGTCGCTGTCGCAGACGGCGTGGGCGATTTTGACCGGGCCGCAGGAATCGAAGGCGTTGCAAAGCTGCTCGCCGGCCGCCAGCGAGTGTTTGTCGGAACGCAGCAGCTCGACGGCAAAGCCCAGCTCAGCCGCGAAGGTGGCGAGCCAGGGCACATGCGGGCCCAGCGACGAGACCATGGGAATGGCCAGCACCGGCCCGCCGCCGGGCTCGACTTGCACCACGAAGCTGGCGATCAGGGCTTCGCGCTGCTCGAAGGGATTGGGTGCCTCCTTGGCCAGCTTGGGCTGGGTCTTGGTCGAAACCTCGAACTTGGGGCAGGCGCCGCCCGAGACCGCCTGGCGGCTGGTTTCGCCCACCTTGATGGTGGTGCGCTCGATGGGGCAGAGCGTCTGGCACTCGGCATCGCGGCACTGGAATTCCGAGCGTGCGGTAATTTCGGCTTCCAGGATCTGGCCCAGCTCAAGCCGCGCCGCCGCCGCCAGCGCAACCTCCCCCATCTGCTCGATAGCGCAAAGACCGATGCCCCAGGCCCCCATGGCACCGGGGTTGGGCGGCACCACGATCTCGCGCCCCGTCACCGCCGCCAGGGTCCAGGCCAGCGAGGGATTGGAGGCCGGCTTGCCCTGGAAGAAGATCTTTTGACCCAGCGTGCGCTGGCCCATGACGCGGTTGAGGTAGTTGTGGATCACCGAATACTGGAAGCCGGCGAAGATGTCATCGCGGCCGAAGCCCTCCTTGATCGCCAGGGCCGCCGCGTCGGCCACGAAAACGGTGCACATCTGACCCAGTTCGGGCGGCCGCTTGGCGGCCGAGGCGAGGTCGATGAATTCCTGAATGTCGTGGACGTCGTAAAGGTTCGCCTGTTCCTCGAGGAACGATCCCGTGCCGGCGCTGCAGGCCTTGTTCATGTCGCTCTCGACGATGCGGCCACCCTGAACGCGGATGTACTTGGCGTCCTGGCCGCCGATCTCGATCACCGAAAGATCGGCGCCGCCGTCCGCGTCGCAGCGGCTGGCGGCCGTGGCATGGGCCACGATCTCGTTGAGCACGACGATGTTCTCGCTCTCGGGATAGACGGCGCGCAACAACGTCGCCACGGCCTCGCGGCCCGAACCGGTGACGCCGATGGCGCGCACGTCGGCCTGAGTGCGCTCGATGAGCGCGCTGACCAGGCGGCGCGCCGCATCGACCGGATTGCCCCGCGTGCTGTCGTAGACGTCGAGCACCACTTCGCCGCTTTCGATCGAGGTCAGCACCGCCTTGGCGCCGGTCGAGCCCAGATCAAGACCGAGGATGGCGGGATCATTGGCGGCGCCCTCGGGCACGGCCGGCTCGGTCATGATGGTCACCCTGTCTTGCTGCCGGCTGGCCGGCTCGAGCACCTCGAAACGCTTCTCCGGCGGCCGCAGCAGAGCCGCCGGGTCCTGGGGAAGTTGACTGCCGATGCCGCCGGCCCGCGCCTGCCGCCCCGCGATGGCCATGGCGCCGGCGGCCTCGAAGCACTCGGCCAGCGGCGGGCTGAGAGCCGGCCCGCCGAGCAACTCCTCGAAGGCTGTGCGGAAGGACTGGATCCGGGCCGGGCCGCCGATCAGATACACCGGACCGTCCACCCGGTTGCGCGTCGCCAAGGCATAGGTGTTGCGCGCCACCGAGCCGAAATAGCCCTTGAAGAGCTCGGCCCTGGGCCGGCCCTGGTTGGCGAAATGCGTCATCTCGGACTTGGCGAAGACCGAGCAGCGCGCCGTGATGGCGATGCTGTCGGCCACCGATAGCGCCAGCGCGTCGGCCTCCTCGACGGCCAAGCCGAAGCGTTCGGTGATCTTCTGGATATTCTCGCCGGTACCCGACGAGCACTTGTCGTTCTCGAGATACTGGTAATGGAATTTACTGCTGCCCCCGGCACCATTCCCGGCTGGCCGGCGGCTCAGCACGCCATAGCCCCGGGCACCGATGCTGACCAGATTGAGGGCGCCTTCGAGCTCGGGCGCCAATTCCAGCGCCGCTTCCTGGCAGCTGTCCTCGGGCAGCATCAGCACCGGCTCGCAAAGCTCGTCGGCGTAAACGCCGGTGGCGGCCAGGGCGGCGCAGGAGGAAACGTCGTTATCGCGGTACCAGGCCTGGAAAAGGCCCATGGGGTCGCCCTCGTGAAGAGCGTAGCACTTGTCCTCGATTTCGATTTCGCCACCATCGCCCAACTTGGCGATGACAAAGCTCACGGAAGCCTTGCCCAAATCACAACCGGCGATTTTCATTAACAAACCTCCCCGCAACACCCCCAACCAACTCGCCCCAGTTTATGGTAAAACGACCGCAAGGCGAAAAACACCCCTGGCGAATTAACGCCCGCCCAGCTCGGTATACGAAACGCCGGCCTTCAAGACCACGAAGGTGAGCGCCGCGGCAGCCAGCAAAGCGCCATCGGCGTCGTGCAGGCTGCCGGCGATCTCCAGGCGCCGGCCCACCCTTTCCAGCGGCCAGGCCATGAAGAAGTGCTCACGCCCAACCCGCGGCAAGGCATCGATGCGAGCCGTCATGCGGCCCAGTACGATGAGCTCGTCTGCCGTCTTCATGCCGGGAAGATCGAGGGCCCTGGCCAACGGACATTCAAGGGCGGCCCAGGTCATCAAGGACGGGACCTTAGCGCCTTCCTCGGCCCCCACCGCCAGAGGCCGAGGCCGCCAGTCGATGGCCACCAGGTTTTGCCCGACAACCGGGCCCGAGCGCAGGTGCAGGCCGTCGTCGTCGCTGCGGTTGGAGCCGCAACCGAAGCAGTCGGGATAGGGCATCTCCCTGGCGTGGCGCAGCGAGGCCCGTTTGGCGGCCGCGAGATCGATGGGCGCGGGGATGTCGAGATCCAGCGTTGCCGGCGTGGCCTCGATCAGCAAGGTATCAGCTACGAAGAAGCGCACCCGGCCGGGCTCGCTGTCGACACTGATGGGCCGGCCCATGGGCGTCGGCGCCTGCATGCTGACGCAGGCGCAGGGGCTCTCTAGATAACCAGCGGCCAAGCCGCCGACGTAGCTGCCCAGCGTGATGCCCGGCGGGCCGACGAAATGTTCATCGATGACGATCTCTCGGGCGATCCTTGACCGCGCCATCACCCGGATTTGGCTTTCGCCCGGCCGCGCTTGATGCCCGCGAAACCGCGAGCCAGGTCGCGCAGCCGGTGCCGGGCCTTGCGATCCTTGATGCGGTGATAGTCGACCACCAGGGCGTTGACTTCCTCTTCCGGAATACCGGTCTCGGCGAGGCGGTCGTCGGCCAGCATTTCGACCGGGGCGATGTGTTCGCCGATATCGGCCGGCATGTCGGCGAAAAAGAAACTGATGGGCACGTCGAGGATTTGGGAGAACTGATAAAGCCGGCTGGCACCCATGCGGTTGGTGCCGCGTTCGTACTTCTGGATCTGTTGAAAGGTCAGGCTGACGGCCTCGCCGAGCTTGGTTTGGTTGAGGCCGAGCAACTTGCGGCGCAGGCGCAGCCTGCCGCCGACGTGGGCATCTACGGGGTGGAAGGGCATGGTTTTGTCCGATCCCGGCTGATCTTGACCCCCTAGGATAGCCGATATCGCCCCACAAGTCGCGGCCGGCGGTGTAACATGTGCGAACCCTCAACCAGCCCTCCGGTTTCGTCGATGCCCGCGCTCCGCCACCCCCTGGTTCATCCCTTTTCGGGCTGGGACGTGCCCCGTCTGGTGCGAAGCCGCGCCACCACGCGGCCCGACCATCCCTTCATCGTCTGGGTGCCCTTCGAGGGCGAGGGCCAGACCCTGACCTATGCAGGCTTTCGCGACCAGGTGCGGCGCCTGGGCGCCGGCTTGCTGGCGCGTGGTGTCGGGCCGGGCGATTATGTGCTGATCCACCTGGAAAACAGCCCCAAGATCATCCTGGCCTGGTATGCCTGCGCGGAGATCGGCGCCGTCGCCGTGACCACCAACGCGCGTTCGTCGGGAGACGAGCTTGGGTATTTCGCGGCCCACTCGGGTGCCAAGGCGGCGATCACCCAGCCCAACCTGGCCGAGTTGGTCAACCGTTTTGCTCCCGACCTCGAGTGGCTGGCCGTCACCGCCCACGACAACGGCGCCCCGCCCGCCGCCGGCCAGGCGCCCGAGGCCGCCTCGGCCTTCGCCGCCATCGACGGCGATCCCGCCACCATCCCGGAGCGCCCGGCCGACCCCATGGCACCGGTCGGCGTGCAATACACCTCGGGCACCACCTCGCGCCCCAAGGGCGTGCTTTGGACCCACGCCAACGCGCTCTGGGGCGCCAGGATCAATGCGGCTCACCAGGACCTCAGGGCCGATGACGTTCACCTCTGTACGCTGCCGCTATTCCACACCAACGCCCAGGCCTATTCCGTACTGGCCACGCTGTGGGCCGGCGGCACCTGCGTGGTGCAGCCGCGCTGGTCGACCAGCCGTTTCTGGCAGGTATCATTGGACCAGCGCTGCACCTGGACCTCGATGGTGTGGTTCTGCCTGCGCGCCCTGGAGGGGGTGGAAGCGCCGAACCGCCACCACTACCGCCTCTGGGGCAACGGCTTTTGCGAACCGCCCAGCGACCAGCGCTTTGGCGTCAAGACCATCGGCTGGTGGGGCATGACCGAAACCATGAGCCACGGCATCGTCGGCGACGTGCATCATCCCAACCGCTCGCTGGCCATCGGTAAACCGGCGCCGGAATACGGCATCGCGATATTGCACCCCGACGGCAACCCGGTGGCGCCTGGTGAGACGGGCGGGCTGCGGGTGCTGGGGGTGCCGGGGCTGTCGCTCTTCAAGGAATACTTGGGCGACCCCGAGGCCACCACAGCGGCCTACGACGACCAGGGCTGGTTCGACACCGGCGACCTGGTGACGCTGCACGAGGACGGCTTCATCTCGTTTGCCGACCGCGACAAGGACATGCTCAAGGTGGGCGGCGAAAACGTCGCCGCCTCCGAGCTCGAGCGTGTCATCATGGAGATACCCGAGGCCGCCGAAGTGGCCGTGGTGGCCAAGAAACACGAGATGCTGGACGAAGTGCCCGTGGCCTTCGTGCTGGTCGAAGGCGGCCTCGAGGGGGCGGCGTCCGATCTGGCCGAGAAGGTGCTGGCCGCTTGCCGGGAAAAGCTCGCCGACTTCAAGGTGCCGAAAGAGGTTATCCTGGTCGACAGCCTGCCGCGCTCGACGCTGGAGAAAATCGCCAAGGCCGAGCTTCGCGCCCGGCTCGAGAAGGGAGCGTAAACCATGTCCCGCGTTGCCTACGTCAACGGACGCTATCTGCCGCACCACCTGGCAGCGGTTCACGTCGAGGACCGGGGCTACCAGTTCGCCGACGGCGTCTACGAGGTCATTGCCGTGCGCCGGGGCGCCCTGGTCGATGCCGCAGCGCATCTCGACCGGCTGGAATATTCGCTGACCGAGCTGCGCATCGCGATGGGCCGGTCACGACGCGCCATCGAGGTGGTAATCAATGAGACCGTACGCCGTAACCGGGTGCGCGAGGGCATCGTTTACATCCAAATGACGCGCGGCGTGGCGCGCCGCGATCACGGCTTTCCGGCGGTGCCGCGAACCGCCCTGGTGGTCATGGCGCGCAGCCAACGGCCGCCCTCGCGACAGGTCGTGGAGGATGGCATCAAAGTCATCACCACGCCCGACATCCGCTGGCAGCGCTGCGACATCAAGTCGGTCTCGCTGTTGCCCAACGTCCTGGTCAAGCAGCTGGCCCGCGACGCCGGTGCCCAGGAGGGCTGGATGGTGCGCCCCGACGACAGCGTCAGCGAGGGCTCGTCGACCAACGCCTGGATCGTCGATGCCGACGGCAAGCTGGTGACGCGCAACCTTGGCAACGCCATCCTGTCTGGCATCACGCGGCGGGCGATTCTCGCTTTGGCCGAGCGCGAACAGGTGGAAATCGTCGAGCGCCCCTTCACGGTGGCCGAGGCCAAGGCGGCCCGCGAGGCCTTCATGACCAGCACCACCGCCTACGTCAGCCCGGTGGTGCAAATCGACGACAGCGTCATCGCCAACGGCAAGCCCGGCCACCTGACCAGCCTGCTGGTCGAGCTCTACGACAGCTACACCCTGGCGCCCGACCGCAAAAGCGCGCCCTCTCGATAACGAAAAAACACCCCCTCCCTGCCTCCCCCATCAAGCTAAGGGATGCACACATCGAGTAGTTGACGTTCCGGTCATGCCCGGCACCGGCTGGGCTGTGGAAAAGCCTTGTAGATTGACCACAGAGGCACAGAGGCACAGAGATTTGCCAAGAGGCCAATGGCGTCGGTCGCCTGGCCGGTGTTATCGCCAAGGAAGAGTCTTGATACCTGCATCGCTAGGGCAGCGTCCGGCAAAAAGACAGCTGAGAGCCGGTGGCTCATGAAGATTCCGCCACGGCGCGCCCTGACAACTCTCTCTGTGCCTCTGTGCCTCTGTGGTCAATTCCCCGTGCTTCAACTGGCTGCGCCCTTGAAGATGTGTGCATCCCTTAGCGCAAGCGGTGGAGGGCGAGGGAGGGGGTGTTTTTTCGTTGTCCAGGAACCACCGCCCGCGGCGGCTACATAAGATACTCCGGCGCCGCGTGCTCGGTCGTGCCCTTGTCGCCGATGGGCAGCTCGAGCTGCCAGTCGGCCCGCTTGACGGCGGCCACCAAGAGGTGGGCGAAGGAATGCAAATGATCGGAATCGAGACCCAGCGCCACCTCCTTGCCGGCCTCCGGGGACAGCGTCAGCGTGTGCATGTTGCCCTTGGTCTTGATCGTAAGGGTGATCGGCAGGATGGGATCGTCGCCGGCCGGACGCACCGTCACCGCCTCGGCCGCCTGGTAGGGTTGGGAAAAATCGGCCGCCTCGACGGCCTTGTCGTGCTGGTAGCCGACGACGGCCTGGCGCGTCGCCGGGTCGCTCTGGCGCTGCACCTCGGGATGGCGTTCCAAGAGCTTGGCGATGAGCTGCCAGATGGTGCGCACGTAACGCCGCGTCAGCCAGGCCCGGACTTCCTGGCCATCGGTGGTGCTGACCTTGAGCAGCAGCCGGTCTTCCTCGGCCACGAAGTCGATGCTGAACTGATGCAGCCGGGACATGATCGCCTCAGGCCCCCTCCCCGTCGTCGTCAACCAGCGCCCAGTGCAGGCGCTCGGCGTGCTCAGCCAGAACCGCCTCGTCGGCCGGTGCCGCCTCGGGCGGCTCTTGCCAGACACTCAGGGGCCATTGCGCATCGTCCTGGTGGCGCGGGATGACGTGCCAGTGCAGCCAGGGCACCTGGTTGCCGAAGCAGGCCAGGTTCATCTTGTCGGCCCGGTAGAGGTGCTGCAGCACCCGGCTGAGAAGGCGGAGTTCGGCCATCAGCACGATGTAGTCCTCGGCCGCCAGGTCATGGATCTCGCGCGCTTCGGCCAACGGGATCAGCAGTGAACGCCCGGGGTGGGCGAAGTCGCGCCACAGCCTGACGGCGGCGGTTTCGAGTTCGACAACCGGGTAGCTCACGTCGAGGAGGCGCTGGTCCATGACACTCGTGTCCCTATCCCTATTCAGCCAGCTCCGGCAGCCCGCTGAAAAGCTCGAGCGCCTCGGGGTTGGCCAGCGCATCGCGGTTCTTGACCTCGCGGCCGTGCACCACGTCGCGCACCGCCAGTTCGACGATCTTGCCCGAGATGGTGCGCGGAATGTCGGCCACCTGGACGATGCGGGCCGGCACGTGGCGCGGCGTCGTGTTGTCGCGGATCTGGCGGCGGAGGCGGGTCTCCAGTTTGCCGTCGAGCTCGAGCCCTTCGACCAGGCGAACGAACAGCACCAGCCGCACGTCGTTCTGCCAGTCCTGGCCGATGATCAGGGCCTCCAGCACCTCGTCGAGCTGTTCTACTTGCCGGTATATCTCGGCCGTGCCGATGCGCACGCCGCCGGGATTGAGCACGGCGTCGGAGCGGCCGTAGATGATCATGCCTTCGTGGCCGGTAATCTCGCACCAGTCGCCGTGGCGCCAGACGCCGGGGTAGACCTCGAAATAGGCGGCCCGGTACTTGGCGCCGTCGTCGTCGTGCCAAAAACTCACGGGCATCGAGGGGAAGGAATTGCGGCACACCAGCTCGCCCTTGTCGCCGCGCAGCGGCTGGCCGGCGGCGTCGAAGACCTCGACGTCCATGGCCAGCGCCAGGCTCTGCAATTCGCCCCGCCAGACCGGTGCTATGGGGTTGCCGCCGGCGAAGCAGCCGACGATGTCGGTGCCGCCCGACATCGAGGCCAGGCAGACGTCGGACTTGATGGCGCGGTAGACGTAATCGAAGCTCTCGGCCACCAGCGGCGAGCCGGTGGACAGGATGGCGCGCAAGCCGCCCAGGTCGTGGCTGCGGGCCGGTTCCAGCCCCGCCTTGTTGGCGGCATCGATGAACTTGGCCGAGGTGCCGAGGTGGCTGAAGCGCTCCTCGGCGGCAAAATCGAAGACGGTGTTGCCGTCGGGATGGAAGGGGGCGCCGTCGTAGAGCATCAGCGTCGCCCCCGTGGCCAGGCCCGAGACCAACCAGTTCCACATCATCCAGCCGCAGGTGGTGAAGTAAAAGAGCCTGTCGTCGGGCTTCAGGTCGCAGTGCAATTGGTGCTCTTTCAAGTGCTGCAAGAGCGTGCCCCCGGCACCGTGGACGATGCACTTGGGCATGCCGGTGGTGCCCGAGGAATAGAGGATATAGAGGGGATCGTTGAAGCCCATGGGCTGAAAGGCGATGTCGCCCGGCGTATGGGGGGCGACGAAGTCATCCAGCAACACGCCGCCCGGCAGCCCGCCGGGATCGGGGTTTTCGCCGACGTAGGGCACCACCACGACGGTTTCCAGACTATCGAGCTGGCCGGCGATGGCACGGGCGCGCTCGAGCGAATCGTGCTGCTTGCCGGCATAAAAATAACCGTCGGCCGTGAACAGCACGCGGGGCTCGATCTGGCCGAAGCGGTCCATCACGCCCTTGGGGCCGAAGTCGGGCGAGCACGACGACCAGATGGCGCCCAGGCTGGCACTGGCCAGCATGGCCATCATGGTCTCGGGCAAATTCGGCATGAAGGCGGCGACGCGGTCGCCGGGCCCGATGCCGGCCGCCGCCAGGGCCTGGGCGAGCTGCGAGACGCGGTCGTAGAGCTCGCCGAACGTCGTTGAGCGCCGCACCCGGTCCTCGCCGCGAAAGACCATGGCGGTGGCGCCGTCACGCCGGCGCAAGAGGTTCTCGGCGAAATTGAGGCGGGCATCCGGGAACCAACGCGCGCCCGGCATGCGTTCCTTGTCGGCCACCACGCGGTCGCCGCGGGTCGAAGCAATGACGCCGCCAAAATCCCAGAGGCTTTGCCAGAATTTTTCGCTCTCGGCCACGCTCCAGCGCCGGAAGGCTTGGTAGTCGGCGAATTCGGTCTGCCAGCGCGCCGCCGCCTGGCGCATGAAGGCGGTCAGGTTGGCCGCTTCGATCTGTGCCATTGAGGGTTGCCAGAGCGGCTGGTCGGCATTCGTCACGGCGCTTCTCCGGTGGCCGGCAGGTCGCTCAGTATCGCCGAGCGGCTTGAGCCTGCACAAGGCAGCTCTGCGCCCGGCGCAGTGGTGCCGGGCACCGCGAGGCTCTAGTTTAGCGCCATGCCGCCGTTCCGATCTCTTGCCGCCGCCGGGCGCGCGCCCGTCGCCTTGCAGGCGGCGGCCCTGATGGTCGTCGCCATGACCTGCTTCACCATCATGTCGGCCACCATCCGCCACCTCTCGGGTGGCCTCTCGCCCTTCGAGATCGCCTTCTTCCGCAACTTTTTCGGGCTCGTGGCCCTGGCGCCCTGGTTCTGGCAACACGGGCTAGGTGGGCTGAGGACGCGACGCCACGGCCTCTTTGCGCTGCGCGGCCTGATGGGGCCCTTGAACATGTGGGCCTGGTTCTATGCCCTCTCGCTGATGCCGCTGGGCGATGTCATGGCATTGAGCTTCACGGCACCGCTGTTTGCCACCATCGCCGCCGTGTTGTTTTTGCGCGAGGTGGTGCGCGGGCGGCGCTGGACGGCCACGGCGATCGGCTTTCTCGGCACCTTGATCATCGTCCGGCCGGGCGCCGGCGTGCTCGAGCCGGGCGCCCTGCTGGTGCTTTTTTCCTCCGCCATGCTGGGCCTCAACGTCTGCATCGTGAAGGTGCTGGCGCGCACGGAAAAGTCCGGCGCCATCGTCGCCTACATGGGGATCTATCTGGCACCCATCACGCTGATCCCGGCGCTTTTCGTCTGGCAGTGGCCAACGGCCGCCGAATGGTTCTGGCTGGCGCTGATCGGCGGCGTCGCCACCTTGGGCCACCTGGCCATCACCCGGGCGCTCGCCATGGCCGAGGCCTCGGCCATGGCGCCCTACGATTTCGTGCGCCTGCCCATCGCCGCGCTGATCGGGTTTTTTGCCTTCGGCGAGGTGCCCGACATCTGGACCTGGGTGGGCGCCGCGATAATTTTCAGCGCCACGCTTTACATCACCCACCGCGAGGCCCAGTTGTCGCGTGAGCTGGCCGCCCGCGAAGCCTCCGGCAGCGGCGGCGAGGCCCAGGTGACGCCGCCGGGGGGGTAAGGGGGGGGCTCGCCGACCGCCGCCTTGCCGGCCGGCTTCACCCCGCTTCCCCGGCCTCGCCGCCGTGGCGGTCGGCGGCCCGATCGACAATTTCCCGATCCCCTTCGCTGGGCATGTGGACGACTCGTTGCGGGAAGGGGATCTCGATGCCCGCATCGCGGAAGCGGCGGTCGATTTCGAAGCGGATGTCGCTGGCGATAGCCCGCCGGTCCATGACGTTTCCGGTGAAGCAGCGCAGTTCAAAATCCAGGCTGCTGGCTCCGAAGTCCTGAAAAAGCACGAAGGGCTCGGGTT
>JASLXG010000036.1 GCA_030740435.1 Alphaproteobacteria bacterium
TCTCGGTCTCGGTCTCGGTCTCGGTCTCGGTCTCGGCTTCCTCTTCGTCCTCGGCCTGGGGTGCCAGGGCGGCGTCCTCGAAGAATTGTTCGGCGTCGAGCGCCACCTCGCCTTCCCCGGTCGCCGCCTGCTGTTCGGCCTCGGCCTGCGAACGGGCGACGTTGGCCTCGATGCTGACGCTGGTTTCGGCGTGCAGGCGAATGTCGACGGTATGCAGACCCAAGGTCTTGATGGTGCTGTCGAGCTTGACCTGGGTGCGATCGATGGCAAAGCCGGCTTCGCTTACCGCCTGGGCGATGTCGCGGGCATTGACCGAGCCGTAGAGTTGTCCTGAATCGCTCGACTGGCGCAGCAGCACGACACTGAGGCCGGCCATGCGTTCGGATACCGTTTCGGCGTCCGAGCGACGTTCGAGATTGTTCGCCTCGAGCTGGTGGCGCTCGGCCTCGAAGCGCGCCAGATTGCCCGGCGTCGAACGCAGTGCCTTGCCCTGGGGCAAGAGGTAGTTGCGGGCGTAGCCGTCCTTGACCTTGACCACCTCGCCCATCAGGCCCAGCTTTTCGACCCGTTCAAGCAGGATGACTTCCATTACTCCACCTCCTGGCCGTCATCGGCGTCGCCCAAACGGCGGCGCAGACCGGCCCACTGTTCGACCAAGCCAAGCCCGGTAATCAGCACCAGCGGCCAGCCGAAGATCAACATGAAAACGTAGAACAGCACGAACACAACCGTTGCCCCGGGCAAGCGGCGAATCAGCATGTGCATGACCGCCAGGCCGAGGAAAAAATAGGGCACGGCGAGCAGCGCCGCCAGGGTCTGTCCGGCATAACCGGCGTCCCCCGGCAGCAGCGCCAGCACCAGCGCCGCCGCCACGGCATACAACAGGCGCGGCGGCAGCTCCAGCGTCGCCAACTCCGGCGTCGGCCGGCGTTGGCGGCCCAAGCGCACCAGAAGTCCCTGTGCCAGGGCGCCGTTGACCGCCATCATGAGCATCCACCAGAGGCCGAAGATAGCCGGAACAAAGGCCGCCCAGGTCGCCAGCGAGGGTAGCTCCGGCGGGCTTTCGCCGGGTGCCATCCGGCTCTCCAGGAGTTGGCGCAGCAATTCCTCCAGCAACCGTTCGAGTTGGCCCTGCAGGCCGCCCTCGTAGCCCAATCCGAGCCCCAGCGCGAACAAGAATCCGGCCGCCGCCAAGCCGGCCAGCCAGGTCAGCAGGCGGCCCAACGGGTACCATTCGACGTCGCCCCGGCCGTCGCGCCGTTCGAGCAGTGCCAAATGGCAGATCCAGGCTGCCGGTACGGCATTCAGGGCGGCGAACAGGACGCCGGCCAGCAGGCCGCCGAGCGCCGCCGTGATCACGCCCCCGGCCACCGCCGCCAGGCCCGCCGCCAAGGCATTCAGGCCCAATCCCAGCATGAAGATCGGTAGCATGGACAGGTAGGCCAGGATCAAGGCACCCGGCGTGCCCATCAGCACCGAGGAATAGAGCAGCGCACTGACGGCGCCGACCCCCAGGGCGATCGGCACGCCTTTCGACATACCTCACAACGCTCTCTGGCGGCCTGCCGCTATCTCACCACGTAGGGCAGCAACGCCAGGAAACGGGCCCGTTTGATGGCCCGGGCCAACTCGCGCTGCTTCTTCGCCGATACCGCGGTGATGCGACTGGGCACGATCTTGCCGCGCTCGGAAATGAAGCGCTGCAGGAGGCGCAGGTCCTTGTAGTCGATCTTGGGTGCGTTGGCGCCCGAGAAGGGACAGGTTTTGCGGCGTCTGAAGAAAGGTCTCCGACCGCCGCTGCTGCCGCCGTTGCTCATGTGTCGTCTCCTGCTGGTGCCTTTTCGTCGGGCTTGTCCTCGCTGGGTGTCTCCGGGGCCGTCTCCGGGGCCGCCTCGTCAGCCGGCTTGGCCGCCGAATCGTCGGCCTCCTCGGCTTTGGTTTCTTCTGCCTTGGCCTCCTCGGCTTTGGTTTCTTCTGCCTTGGGCTCCTCGGCCTTGGTTTCTTCTGCCTTGGGCGCCTCAGCCTTGGTTTCTTCTGCCTTGGGCTCCTCGGCCTTGGCTTCTTCTGCCTTGGGCTTCTCGGCCTTGGCTTCTTCTGCCTTGGGCTCCTCGGCCTTGCGCTCGTCAGGCCGCTTGCCGCCGTAGCCGCCGCGATCGCCGCCGCGCGGCCCGCGTTCGTCGCGGCTGGCCTTGTTCTGCATCATGATCGAGGCGCCTTCCTCGAGTTCATCCATGCGCAACGTCAGGTGGCGCAGGACATCCTCGTGGATACGCATGTTGCGCTCCATCTCGGCCACCGCTTCATGGGGCGCTGCGATGTTGAAGAGCACGTAGTAGGCCTTGCGGTTCTTCTTGATGCGGTAGGACAGATTCTTGAGGCCCCAGTGCTCGACCTTGGGCACGTTGCCGCCGTTTTGTTCGATGATCGTGGACATCTCCTGGGCCAGGGCTTCGACCTGGCTGGAAGACACGTCCGGACGCACGAGAAAGACGCTCTCGTAGTGAGGCATGGAATTGATCTCCTTCAGGCTGTCTCGGCAGCTTCGACTCCCCGAGTCCAGTCCCGGGCGCTAGCGCTGCATAGCCGGATGCTCCGGCAAGGAGTTTCAAAAGGCGTGGACTATACAGCAATCGCGGCCCTTGGCAAGGGCGCTTGACAGCGCCGGCGGGGACGCTATCACTGGGGCCGCCGTTCCGGCGGGCAGACCATTCCCATCACCGCGGGGGTTTCCATTTCAGCGATGAAACGCGCTTTCACTTTTCCCGGCCAAGGATCCCAAGAAGTCGGCATGGGCCGCGAGTTGGCCGAGGCTTTCGCGCCGGCCCGTCAGGTATTCGAGGAAGTCGACGAGGCCCTCAAGCAAAACCTCACGCGACTCATGTTCGAGGGCCCGGACGACGAGCTGACGCTGACCGAAAACGCCCAGCCGGCGCTGATGGCGGTGAGCCTGGCGGCGCTCAGGGTGATCGAGGAGGAAGGCGGTTTCACGGTGGCTGACGGCCTGGCCCTGGTGGCCGGCCATTCGCTCGGCGAATACTCGGCCCTGGCCGCCGCCGGTGCGCTGACGGTGGAGGAAACGGCGCGGCTGTTGCGCCGCCGCGGCGGCGCCATGCAGCGCGCCGTGGCCCCGGGCGAGGGCGCCATGGCGGCGCTGCTGGGTCTGGAACTCGAGACCGCCCAGCAAGTGGCCGCCGCCAGCGAGCCCGGCGGCGACGAAGGCGAAGAGCCCGGCATCTGCGCCGCCGCCAACGACAACGGGCCCGGCCAAGTGGTCATCAGCGGCCACCATCACGCCGTCGAACGGGCTATCGCCCTGGCCCAGGAAAAGGGCGCCCGGCGCGCCATCATGCTGCCGGTCAGTGCCCCCTTCCACTGTGCCCTGATGGCGCCGGCGGTGGAGGAAATGACCGAGGTTCTGGCCACCGCCAGCTTGCTGCCGCCGCGGGTGCCGCTGGTGGCCAACGTCACGGCGGCGCCGGTCAGCGATCCGGAAACCATTCGCGGCCTACTGGTCGAGCAGATTACCAGCCTGGTGCGCTGGCGCGAAAGCGTGCTGGCCATGCGCCAGAGCGGCGTCGAGGCGATTTACGAGTTGGGCGCCGGCCGGGTGCTGACCGGGCTGGCCCGCCGTATCGATCGCGAGCTCGAGGTGGCCGCCATCAACGGCCCCGAAGATATCGAGAGTTTCCTCAAGACGGTTTGAGGTGGGAGAGGGCGATGTTTGAACTGGCGGGAAGGCGGGCTCTGGTGACCGGGGCGACGGGCGGTATCGGCGGCGCCGTGGCTCGGGCGCTCTACGCCCAGGGGGCGCATGTGGCGCTCTCGGGCAGTCGCACGGACGTTCTGGCGGCGCTGGCCGAGGAGTTGGGCGAAGGCGCCCAGGTTTTGCCCTGCGACCTGGCCGACGCCGAGGCTGCTGCGGCTCTGGCGGGCCGTGCCGGCGAGGCTTTGGGAGGTTTGGATATCGTCGTCAACAATGCCGGTATTACCCGCGATAACCTTTTCATGCGCATGAAGGACGACGACTGGCAGACCGTGCTCGAGGTCGACCTCAGCGCCGCCTTCCGCATCTGCCGGGCGGCGCTGCGCCCCATGATGAAGCAGCGCTGGGGACGCATCGTCAACATCACCTCGGTGGTGGCCAGCACCGGCAATCCCGGCCAGGCCAACTACGCCGCGGCCAAAGCCGGCCTGGCCGGCATGACCCGGGCCCTGGCCCAGGAGGTGGCCTCGCGCGGCATCACCGCCAACTGCCTGGCACCCGGCTTCGTCGAGACCGCCATGACCGAGAAGCTGTCCGACGAGCAGCGCCAGGCACTGGCCAAGGCAATTCCCGCCGGCCGCTTCGGCAGCGCAGACGACATTGCCGGGGCCGTCGTCTTCCTGGCCAGCGAAGAGGCCGCCTATATCACCGGCCAGACCTTGCACGTGAATGGCGGCATGGCCATGATCTGAGGCCCCCGGGGGGGGCGTTTGGGGGCGCTTGTCGGGGCTCGGACGGGGGCTTGTGCAGCGCCGTGCGGGGTGTCTGGTCAAGGCCGAAAAAGTGTGTTACCTAACCGCAACTTTTTGGCCTGGCGAAGGGCCACCGGTGCAGAGAATTGCCAAGTTCCAGCGCCGGATTTTCCCGAGACTGACTCCGAGGTACGGATATGAGTGAAGACATTGCCGATCGCGTGAAGTCGATTGTCGTTGAGCACCTGGGAGTCGACAAGGACAAGGTCGCCGAAGGCGCCAGTTTCATCGACGACCTGGGGGCCGACAGCCTCGATACGGTCGAACTCGTGATGGCCTTCGAGGAGGAATTCGGCTGCGAGATCCCCGATGACGCGGCCGAGAAAATTCTCACCGTCAAGGACGCGATCGATTATCTCAAACAAAATCTCTCCTGACCGGAGCCGCGGGCCCCGCCTAGAGGGGCAGACGGCAAGCGGGGCTGGGGAGAGCGGGAAGGAACCGCCATGCGGCGCATCGTCGTAACCGGGCTTGGTCTGGTGACGCCGCTGGGCATCGGCGTCGAGCACAGCTGGCAGCGCCTGCTGGCCGGGGATTCAGGCGCCGGCGCCATCACCAAGTTCGAAACCGCGGACCTGACCTGCAAGATCGCCTGCCATGTGCCGCTGGTCGGGGATCTGGGAGAGGGGCCGGGCCTCTTCAACCCCGACGACTGGGTCTCCTCCAAGGAACGGCGCAAGATCGACCAGTTCATTCTCTATGGTTTGGCGGCCGCCCAACAGGCGGTCGAAGATGCCGGCTGGCAGCCCGAGGACGAAGTCGGGCGGCTGCGTACCGGGGTGCTGCTGGGCTCGGGCATCGGCGGTCTGGAAACCATCGAGGCCGGCGCCATCACCGTGCACGAGCGCGGCCCCCGGCGCCTCAGCCCCTTCTTCATCCCGGCCTCGCTGATCAATCTTTTGTCGGGCCACGTCTCCATCCGTTACGGCTTCAAGGGACCGAACCATGCCGTGGTGACGGCCTGTTCGACCGGCGCCCACGCCATCGGCGATGCCAGCCGCATGATTGCCTTGAACGACGCCGATGTCATGGTGGCGGGCGGCGCCGAGGCCGCCATTTGCCGTCTGGGCATCGCCGGATTTGCCGCCGCGCGGGCGCTTTCCACCGGTTTCAACGACCAGCCCGAACGGGCGTCGAGGCCCTGGGACCAGGATCGCGACGGCTTCGTCATGGGCGAGGGCGCCGGCGTCGTGGTGCTGGAGGAACTCGAACACGCCAAGGCCCGCGGCGCCCGCATCTACGCCGAGGTCAAGGGTTATGGCCTTTCCGGCGACGCCTATCACATCACGGCCCCGGCCGAGGACGGCGACGGCGGTTTGCGGGCCATGCAGGGCGCCCTGAATAGCGCCGGAATGAACCCCGAAGACATCGACTACATCAACGCCCACGGCACCTCGACGCCATTGGGCGACGAGATCGAACTGGGGGCCGTCAAGCGGCTTTTCGGCGCCGCCGCCGAAAACCTTTCCATGTCGTCCACCAAATCCTCGGTGGGCCACTTGCTGGGAGCGGCCGGCGCCGTCGAGGCCATCTTCTCGATTCTCGCCCTGTGCCACGACGTAGTACCGCCGACGCTCAATCTGGAGCGGCCCTCGGAGGGCTGCGACATCGATCTGGTGCCGCTCGAGGCCAAACAGCGCGAGGTGCGGGCGGCGCTCTCCAACTCTTTCGGCTTCGGCGGCACCAACGCCTCCCTGGTCATGACCAAGCTTTAGCAAAAGCACCGGCTGGCGCGGCCATGGCGCGGCGAATCTTCCGCTTCATCAGCCTGCTGGCAGCCTTCCTGCTGCTGCTCGGAGCCGGCTTGTTGGCCTGGGCCGTTTCACACTTCAACGCCCCGGGCCCCGGTCCCGAGAGCCAGGTGGTGTTTCCCCGCGGCGCCGGCCTCAATGCCATCGCCGAGCGTCTGGGCCGGGCCGGCGTCATCGCCCGGCCCGACGTCTTCGTGCTCGGCGTGCGGATCATGAACAAGGGCCGGGCGCTGAAGGCGGGCGAGTACAGCTTTCCCGCCCGGGCCACGCCGCGGCAAGTGCTCGACATTCTGATCAAGGGCCAGACCGTGGTGCGCAAGCTGACGCTGGCCGAAGGCCTGACGACGCGCCAGGTGCTCGATCTGGTGGCCGCCGCCGAGGGCCTGGAGGCGGACCTTCCCCGGCCGCCGCCGGAAGGCGCGCTGCTGCCCGAGACCTATCACTATGCCCTGGGCGATAGCCGCGCCGCCCTGATCGCACGCATGGCCGCCGCCATGCAACGCACGCTGGCCGAGCTTTGGCCCGGACGTCTTCCCGGCCTGCCCTTGGCCAGCCCGCGCCAGGCCCTGATCCTGGCTTCCATCGTCGAGAAGGAAAGCGGCCTGGACGAGGAGCGCCGCCACATCGCCGGGGTTTTTATCAACCGCCTGCGCCGCGGCATGCGGCTGCAAAGCGATCCCACCGTAGTCTATGCCCTGACGGCTGGCCGGGGGCCGCTGGAGCGCCGCCTCAGCCGGGCCGACCTGGAACGGCCGCACCCCTACAACACGTACCTGGTGAAGGGTCTGCCACCGGGCCCCATCGCCAATCCTGGCCGGGCCTCGCTGGAGGCTGTGCTCAGGCCGCTGGCCACCGAGGATCTATATTTCGTGGCTGACGGCACGGGCGGCCACGCCTTCGCCAGCACGCTCGATCAACACAACCGGAACGTGGCGCGCTGGCGCAAATTGCGGGACAAGAAGTGAAGGAGAATCATCGCATGACCCATGAGTCGCCAAGCGTTCAGCAAAGCGCCGAATATTTGTTGGCGCGCCAACGATTGAAGGCCGCCCTTCAGGAAGGCTATAACGCCCTGGCGCGAGGCGATTTCATCGACCTGAGTTCGGACGAGGGATTGGCTGCTGTTTTTGCCGAACTTGAGGCGGGCGAGGGGCCTGATCACCCTCACACTTGTTGGCCTTCGGGGGCTTCAATATAGTACCGGCGAATTTTCCCCAACCTCCGCGGGCCCCGATGAACGACGAAAAATCCGCAGCCATCGCCAGCATGACCGGCTTTGCCCGGGCCGAGGGCGGCGACGAGACCTGCACTTGGGTCTGGGAGATCAAAAGCGTCAACGGCCGTGGCCTCGACGTACGCAGCCGCCTGCCCATCGGTTTCGATGCCCTGGAGCCCGGGGTGCGCAGTGCCGTGAGCGAACGCCTGGGCCGGGGCAGCGTCTCGGTAAACCTCAAGCTCAACCGCAATGCCGGCGGCCAGGCCGTAAGCATCAACCGCCAGCTGGTCGACCAGCTGATCGAGGTGGCGGCCGAATACGGCGACCGGGCCGGTGTCGAGGCGGCCCGCGTCGACGGCTTGCTGGCTATCCGCGGCGTCATCGAGGTCGCCGAAGAAGAGGACGGTGAGGCCGAACGCGCGGCCCGCGAGCTGGCCTTGCGCAAGTCTCTGGGCTGCGCGCTCGACGGACTGGTCGAGGCGCGCCGGGCCGAGGGAGCGCGTATCGAAGCCGTGCTGACGGCCCAGCTCGACGATATCGCGGCCCTGACGGCGTCAGCGCGCGACCAAGCTGGGGCCCAGCCCGAGGCCATCCTGGCCCGCCTCAAGGAGCAGCTGGCGGCGCTCGGCGAGGGCGGCATCGATGCCGACCGTCTGGCCCAGGAGGCGGCGCTGCTGGCACTCAAGGCCGACGTGCGCGAGGAACTCGACCGGCTCGAGGCCCACGTCGCGGCGGCCCGCGAGCTGCTGGCCGACGGCACGGTTATCGGCCGGCGCCTCGATTTCCTGGCCCAGGAGTTCAACCGCGAAGCCAACACGCTGTGTTCCAAGTCCAGCGACGTCGAGTTGACGGCACTGGGCCTCGAGCTCAAGAGCACCATCGACCGCCTGCGCGAGCAGGTACAGAATATTGAATAGGGTTACGCCATGAGCGCTGGAGAGATCGGACGCCGCGGCTTGATGCTGGCGCTGTCGTCGCCTTCGGGTGCCGGCAAGACGTCGCTGGCCAAGGGCCTGCTGGTGACCGAGGACAATCTAGCCATGTCGATCTCGGCCACCACGCGGCCGCCGCGTGATGGCGAAATCGACGGCCGCGACTACCACTTCGTCGACGCCGCCCGCTTCGAGGAGATGGAGCGCGAGCGCCAGCTGCTGGAGAGCGCCACGGTCTTCGGCCACACCTACGGCACCCCGGCGGCACCGGTCGAGGCGGCGCTGAGCGCCGGCACCGACGTGCTCTTCGACATCGACTGGCAGGGCATGCAGCAGTTGCGCCAGCGCGCCCGCGCCGACCTGGTCAGCGTCTTCATCCTGCCGCCCTCGGCAGCCGAGCTGGAGCGCCGGCTCAACGAACGCGGCCTCGATACGGCGGACGTGGTGGCCTCGCGCATGGCCCAGGCCGCCAACGAGATGAGCCACTGGCCGGAATACGACTACATCGTGATCAACGACGACAGGGCCCAGGCCCAGGACAAAGTGCGCTCCATCCTCTACGCCGAACGCCTCAAACGCGAACGTCAGACCGGCCTGGTGAATTTCGTCAGGTTGCTGGGTGAAGCGCCGTAGACCTGAGAAAATCTCCGATCCCTGCCAGCACCGGCTCGCTTTGCATGAACCCTTGGCCGTGGTTGAGGCCGGGCAGCGACGCGAATTCAGCCCCGGCGCGCTGGGCGCATTGGCGCAGCGGCTCGAACCGCACATCGTCCTCGCCGACATAGAAGAGCGCCGGCACGACGATATCGTCGAGCACCGCGGACAGATCTGGCATCGGTGCCTGCATGACGGCGGTCAGCGCCCGGATGTCGTTTTGCAGCATGGCGGCCCGCAGCTCGGGCGGCATTTTCTCGCCCACCACGGCCTCGAGGGCGGCGATGAAGGCCTCGCCGTCGCTGCCGTCGATGTCGGCGAAGGGCTCGAAGCCGGTGTCCAGCGGCGTTGCCGCGCCGATCGCCAGCGAGCTCAGGCGCTGGGGCGCGAATTTGGCCAGGGCAAACCCCACGCGACCGCCCATGGAATAGCCGAGATAGTTGGCCCGGACCAGGTCCAGCTCGTCGAGCACGGCACAAACGTCGCCGACCCTGAGCTCGAGCGCATATTCCGCCGGGTCGTGGGGTTTGTCGCTGGCCCCGTGGCCGCGGGAATCCATCAAGATCAGGTGAAAATCCCCGGCCAGCGCCGCCACGTAGCCGAAATCGTGCCAGTCCCGCAGGCTGCGCGTAAAACCATGGTGCAGGAGAAGCGGCGGGCCGTCACCGACCACTTCGTAATTGATCCCTACCCCGGCGTTGTCGGCGAACGGCATGGTCAACCAACGTGCCGGCGGAACACTTGCGTGCGCGAGGTGATGTGCTCGGCGAACTGGTACCAGCCGCGCATGGCCTTGAATTCCGGCGTCTGCAGGGTCTCGGGCCCCTCGATCTCGTAGACCGCGACGTAGGTCCTGGCATCCGAACTCGCGTATTCGCCGCCGGCGCTGAGCGCCGCCTTGCCCTCCGAGACATACCGCGCGCCGCTGAGCACGCCGGGACAGGCCACGGCCTCGGGCAGGTGCTCCTCGTCGTACCAGCGGTTCCAGGCCTCTTCTTGCTCGGGCGCGATCTCGGCCGTGACGATCAGCAGGCATTGGGGAAGCTCGGGCATCTCGGTTGCTCCTATAACTGCGTCTTCATCTCGGCGACATGAACCACCAGGGCGCCCCGGGCCCAGGGAAAGCTGGCTTTCACTTCATCCACCAGCGCGCCCTCGCTGACGACCTCAGCGCGGCCCGAGATCTCGCAGCCCTGGCCCGGCCCGTTGGTGCCCGCCACATCACGCGAGGCAATGAGCAGCGTTATGCGATCGTCAAGCCGTAAATTCTCCTCGGTCTGGCGATATCTCCCCGCCGGCATGACAACCATGCCGTCGCGCAGCCCCAGCTTGCGCACATAATCCCCCCAGTTGCCCACCACATGCGGCCCCTCGGGGCCCTGCGTGACGATGGCGACAAACTCGGTCGCTTCCCAGAGCTGGCGGCAGACGTCGTCGATCTCAGGCATGGTTTCCTCCCGGCAAAGGTTTTTTGGTAACACGAAGCTAGCGCGCGGCGGCAAGAAATTCCTTGTCGCCGAGAACGATCTCGTCGGGGCGCAGCGCCACGCCGTCTTTGATCACCCACACCACGTCCTCGATGGCATAGGGATCGGCCAGTGGATCCGAGCCCAGAATCACCAAGTCGGCAATCTTGCCCTCGTCGATGCTGCCCAGGCGATCCCCCATCTTCATGGCCTCGGCGGCATTCAGCGTCGCCGCCACCAGGGTGGCCATGGGCGCCATGCCGTATTCGCGCATCAGCGCCAGTTCCTCGGCGAAGAAGCCGCCGGTGTCGGTGCCCACGACAATGCGCACGTCGTTGCGGAGCGCCGCTTCGAAAGCGTCCCGCATGGGCTGCAGCAGGACCTGGTGGTCGGCATTCCACTTCTCGCCGCGCTGGCGCTTGGGGTTGATGGTCTGGATGCCGTAGGAACTCAGCGTCGGATCCAGCGAGGCGCCCTGGCGCGCCATGCGTTCGGCCAGTTCGTCGTTGAGATAGAACCCGTGCTCGACCGTGTCGACGCCGGCCTCCAGCACGTTGGCGAGCGCAATCGTGCCCATGCAATGCGTGGCCGTTGGTTTTCCGCGCAGTTGCGCTTCCTCGAAGGCGGCGCGGATCTCCGGCAAACTCATCTCGGGAATGGTCTGCTCAAAGCCGGGCATGGCGTGGGGATCGCCGCTGGCCATCACCTTGATGTAATCGGCGCCCTCCTTCAGTTGCTGCCGCGCCGCCTGGCGCACGGCATCAGGCCCGTCGGCCTCCAGGCAAATCGGCCAGCCATGCCCGCCGGTGACGACGATCGGTGCCCCGCAAGCCACGACGCGGGGGCCCGGCAGGCGGCCGGCGGCGATCAGGTCGCGCATCTTAAGCCCGATGCCGAACGGCGCGCCGAGGTCGCGAATCGTGGTCCAGCCGCGGCGTAACGCGGTGAGAGAGTTGCGCACGGCGTTCAGCGTCAGCTCGACGACGCCGGCTTCCACCACCCAGATCGGGTTGCCGATCAGGTCGCGCATGGCCAGGTGGTCGTGCATGTTGATCAGGCCGGGGATTATGGTTTGGCCGGTGGCGTCGATGACTTGGACATCCGGGCCGGACCAGTCAGAGCCGAACTGGCCCGCCGCCGCTACGGCTTTGATGTGGCCATCCTCCAGGCCGACCGCCAGGCCGGTTTGAGGGGCGCTGCCAGTGCCGTCTATTATCGTGCCGTCGGTGATATGTGTTCGCATGAGTTTCAGTATGTTTTCAGCGGTCCCTTATCTCTCATCTCGTAGAGTCGTCGTGCCAAAGCGCAAAACGTCCCCACATCCAACTCCTCCGCCCGCGCCGTCGGCTCGACCCCGGCCGCCGCCAACAAACCTGCCGGATCGTCGCTGACCGCCTTCAAGCTCGACCTGAGCATCTTGCGACGCTGCCCGAAGGCGGCTTTCACCACGCGCTCCAGTGTATCGGTGGGTGCCGGCGCCAGCAATTCCGGGCGCGGCGTCAACTGCACCACCGTCGACGTCACCTTAGGAGGCGGCGTAAACGCCTGGGCCTCGATGTCGAAGAGCCGCTTCACTTCGCAGCGCCACTGGGTCATGACGGCGAGGCGGCCGTAGGGTTTGGTGGCGGGGGCGGCGGCCAGGCGCTCGGCGACTTCCTTTTGCAAAGTCACGGTAATGGCGCTGTAGCGGCCGAGGTCGTCGAACCACTTGAACAGCAGCGGCGTGGCGATGTTGTAGGGCAAGTTCGCGACTATGGCGGTGCCTTTGGGCACGAGTTCGGCTTCGACCACCTCCAGCGCGTCGGCCTCGACCAGGCGCAGGTTGGCCGGGTAGTGCTCGGCCAACTCGGCCAAGGCCGCCAGGCAGCGCCTGTCCTTCTCGATCGCCACCACGTTCGCGCCCTCGGCCAGCAGCGCCCGGGTCAGGCCGCCGGGGCCGGGGCCGATCTCCAGCACCGTCTGGCCTGGCATAAGGGCCGCCGCGCGGCCGATGCGGGCGGTGAGGTTGAGATCGAGCAGGAAACACTGGCCCAGCGACTTGCGGGCGCGCAGGCCGTGGCGCTTGATGACTTCGCGCAAGGGGGGGAGGGGAGGGGCCGAGGCTTCAGGCATTGGCACGACGTGCCGCCACCTCGGCTGCCAGCGCCAGCGCGGCGCAAAGGCTGGCCTCGCTGGCCCGGCCCGTGCCGACCAAATCCAGCGCCGTGCCGTGGTCGGGCGAGGTGCGCACTATCGGTAGGCCCAGCGTGGTGTTGGTGCCGTGGTCCTGGGCCAGGGTCTTGAGCGGGATCAGGGCCTGGTCGTGGTACATGCACAGCGCGGCGTCGTAGGTTTGGCGTTGTTGCGCCCGGAACAGCGTGTCGGCGGGGACCGGGCCGAAAGCCCTGATACCGGCCTCACCGAGCGCCGCCACGGCCGGGGCGATGATGCGAACTTCCTCCTCGCCCAGCGTCGCGGCCTCGCCGGCGTGGGGGTTGAGCGCGGCCACTGCCAGGCGTGGGTTGGCTAGGCCGAAATCGCTTTCCAAGGCTTGGGCTGTGCATTGGCCGGCTGCGACGATGGCCTCCGTGCTGAGTTGCTCGACGGCCTGGCGCAGCGCCAGGTGAATCGTCACCGGCACCACGCGCACCTCGGGGCAGAGCAGCATCATGGTGGGCCGGGCGCCGGTCAGGGCGCCGAGATAGTCGGTGTGGCCGGCGTGGCCGAAACCGGCCTCGTAAAGCACCGCCTTGTGGATCGGGTTGGTCACCAGCGCCGCCGCCTGGCCCTGGCGCGCGGCGATGACGGCGCGCTCGATGGATTCGAGAACGGCCGCCGCCGTGGCCGGGTCGGGGCGGCCGGGGGTGGCGGTGACGGGCTGCGACAGCGAGACCACGGGCAGCGCCCGGGGCAAGGCGCTCAGCGCCTCCTCAGGTGCGGAAATCTCTTCGACCGGCACCGGCAGGTCGAGCGCGAGGGCCAGCCGCGCCAGTCGTTCAGGATCGTCGAAGAGGAAAAACGGCGGCAGCTCGTGCTCCTCGCGGCCGAGCCAGGCCTTCAACGCCAACTCGCCGCCAATGCCGGCCGGCTCGCCCATCGTCAAGGCAAGCGGCAAGGAAACGGCCCCTGTGGGGCCCACTAGCGGTATTCCACCACGGCGTCGCGGCGCAGGTCGCGCAGGTAACGCCGCGACATCATGGTCAGGCGGCGCCGCCCGATGCGGTCGATGATGGTGTCGCGGTCGGGCAGCGCGGCTTTGGGCTCGGTGCGGGCGCAAATCACCAGCACGTGCAGGCCGTCGGGGGTGCGCAGGGGCGGGCTGGCCTGGCCCACGGCGAGGCCGGAAACCACGGTGCGGAAACGATCGGGCAACTCGCCGATGTGCAGCTGGCCGAGATCGCCGGGCTTGGCGACGCCGTGGCGCCGCGCCGTGGCGGCGAGCTCGCCGCAGCTCGAAATGTCGGCCGCCAGGGCCCGGGCGCGGGACTGCTGGCGCTTCACCACGCTCGCCCTGGCCTCGGGCGGCAGGCTGAGCACGATCTGCTTGAGCCGCACCTTGACAGCCAGCGGATCGACGCCGCCGCGCACCCGCTTTTGCCGCAGCAGGAGGATGTAGAAGCCGCCCGGCGCCTCGATCGGTTGCGAGATGCCGCCCAGCTTCAGCGCCCGCAGCGCGGCCTCCAGCTCGGGCGCCAGCTGGCCTTCCAGGATCCAGCCCACGTCGCCGCCCTGGGCCGCCGTGGCGCCCTGCGAGAACTGCCGCGCCAGGACCTGGAAGTCGGCGCCGCCGCGCACCTGCTCGACCAGCCGCCGGGCGGCACGCCTTACGTTTTCCTGCTGTTTCGCCTGGTCGACAGCGAGGAAGATCTCGAGCACCCGGCGTTCTTCCTTGCCGGCGCTGGCCCGGTAGCGCTCCAACACCTCGGCGATCTCCTCGTCGCTGATCTGGATGGTCGGCCTGAGGCGCCGGTTGACCACCTTGGTCCAGGCGATCTCGGCCTTGATCTGGGCCACCACGGCGTCGATGCTGATGCGCCTGGCCGCCACGAAGTCGGCGAAGCGGCCCTTGGGAATGCGGTTCTGTTTTTCGATCAGGCCCTTGGCCACGCCCAGATCCTTTTCCGTGACCTCGATTTCCAGGCGCTTGGCTTCTTGCAATTGCAAGCTTTCGTCGACCAGGGTGCGCAGCACCTGGCTGCGCAGCCGCCGCCGCGTCACGCCATCGTTCTTCAGGTCGGCCGACGAGATCACCAGGCTCAGGCGCTGCTCCAGGTCGTAGAACGAGATCACCTCGTCGTTGACGGCCGCCGCGATGCCGCCGAGCTGGGCTCGGGCCGGCATCGCGGGTAGCCAAAGGGCCGCGGCGAGGGCTACGGCGAACAGGGCGAGCTTGAACCCGGGCATGAAAATATCGACAAAATGTTGGTACGGACGGCGGGGGCTAACCTACGCCATCTGGGGCGCGGGATAAACCTTCTCAGCCCAGATGCTTGAGCTTGACACGGAACGAGATGCCGGTCGAGGGCCGGACGTCGCGGTCGGAGGTGAAGCTGCGCTCGAAGCGGGTGGTGAATTCGAGGCATTCGTCGATGTAGTCGAGGCCGAAACCGCTGACGATGGTGCCGCGGTTTTCCGCCAGATCGCGCCGTGTGCTGGCCGTCACCCCCCAGTTGCGGGTGAAGCGCGCCCGGCCCGAGAGGCGTAATTCCTCGCGGCTTTCCAGCTCGTCGCTGGTCAACTCGCGGCTCAGCGAGAGATAGCCGGCGTTGAAGCGCAAGGCCTTGGGCCCCAGCGAGAGGTCGACCTCGGTGCGCCGCAGCGACCAGGTATCGCGGTCCAGGCGCATGCGGTGGTTGTAGTCGAGATAGGGCCCCGGCGTCACGTTGATGCGGGCGATGTAATCGGAGCGCTTGTTCTCCAGCCCGGTCTTGTCGGCGAAGGTCGAGTCGGCCCGGGCCCGCAGAACCTGGCCGATCATGGCCGTGGTGTGGCCGCCGCCCTGGCCGTAGGCCCCGAGTTTGACGCCGTAGTTGAGGCGCGTCCCACCCTCCCAGCGATCGAGGCCGGCGAAGCGGTTGAGGCTGAAGAGGTTGGTATCGTCGTATTCGAAACTGGCCGAGTCCTCGTTGGGGATCTTGTCGGGATTGCCGCCATAGGGGGCGGCGATCAGCATGGCTATGGGCTCGACGGTCTGGCGCACGCTGCCCTGGTTGCGCACCAGCGGATAACGCACGTCGACCGAGGCCTGGGGCAGCAGCCGGCCGACGAAGCCCTGCTGGCGGGTGCCCGTCGGGTTGGCCGGGTCGAGCACCCGGTTGACGTGGTAAAGATCGCCGCGCAGCGAGCCCTTGAAGGCATAGACCAGCCCTCCCGGCGTGGTGCTGGGCAGGTGCCAGCCGCCGGCCAGCGAGAGCCGCCGGCTGTCGGCGCCTTCGCTGCGCTCGAGCACCAGCGTGTTGGCATCGAATTCCAGGTGCTGGCCCAAACGGCCGGGCTCGCCGACGAAATGGTACTCCAGCTCGGGCAGCACCAGGGGCGTGTTGCCGGGGTCGTCGTCGCGGCCCAGGCCCTGGAAGCTGAAGGCGTTGGCGGCGGCGTAGTTGCGGCCGCGGAAGCCCTCGAGGAAGAGATTGCTGGTCAGGGTGTCGGCGCTGGAGAAGTCGTAGCGCCTGAGATAGGTGTCGTCACTGGCGCGCTGGCCGGAAAAACCCCAGCGCCAAGTCTCGTCGATATCGAAGCTGCCCACCGTCTTGAAATGGCCGCGGTTGTGGCTGCCGCCGGTCTTGGTGTTGTTTTCGTCGCGCCGGTCGACCTGGGTCAGGCTGGCGCTGAGTTGATAGCCGCCGGTCCGCGTGCGTTCGCGATATTCGCCGCCCAGCACGACGCCTTCCTTGCTGGTGAATAGCGGCTGCAAGGTGGCGTCACGGTGGGGACCCAGGACGAAGTGGTAGGGCGTCACCAGCTTGAGGCCAAGCTCGGTGGAGGAGCCGTAGGTCGGTGTGAGAAAGCCCGAGCGCCGCTTCACCGTGGGATCGGAATGGGAAAAGAAGGGCGTATAGGCGATGGGGATGCCCAAGACCTCGAGGAAGGCATCCTTGTAATCGATGCGCTGGGCCGCCTGGTGGTGGATTACCTTGACCGCCTTGATCTGCCAGAGCGGCGGCCGCCGGGGATGGTCGGGACAGAGCTGGCAGGCTGAAAACACCGCCCGATCCATTTCCGTGCGGTTGCCGTCGCGGCGCTTGGCGCTGCGGGCGGCCAGGCGCGAGCGGTCGGTCAGCAGGAGCCGGATGCCACGCACGAAGCCGTTGCGCATCTGGTCCCTGAGCTCGGCCTGCTCGGCGAACATGACCTCGCCCGAGGGCTCCAGGATGGCGATGTCGCCGCTGGCGGTGACCACGTCGCGGCGCTGGTCGTAGCTCACCCGCCGCGCTCTGAGGATGCGCTGGCCCATAACCAGCTCGACGTCGCCCTGGGCCGTGACGATACCGCGCTGCTGGTCATAGGAAAGCGTGTGCGCCTGCAGCAGCAGTGGTTGCTGTTCCTCGGCCCAAGCCGGGGGAGGGAGAGTCGAGGCCAGGGCGCCGCCGAGAAGCAGGCCGAGCAGGAAAGCGAGCCTCCGGGGCGGGCGCGGCGGGCGCGGCGGGAACATGGGGGGCCTCAGCCGTCTTCCAGGTGGAACATCATAGCCAAGCCCAGCAGCGTCGAGATTCCGGCCGGGGCCCAGGCCGCCAGCACCACCGGCAGGCCGCCCGAGAGCCCCAGGGCCAGCATCACGTCGGACAGGAAATAGAGCAGGAAACCGGCCAGCGAACCCCCCAATATCAGCAGCCCGGTGCCGCCGTGGCGCGTCAGGCGCAGCGAAAAGGTTGCCGCGATCAGCACCATGGCGAACAGCAACAGCGGCCCGGAAAGCAGCGAATGCCAGTGCAGGCGGTGCCTCAGCGCCGAAAAGCCGGCCCGCTCGAGGGTCTTGATAAAGCCCGGCAGATCCCAGAACGACACGGTCTCGGGCGGCGCGAAGCTGTCCTGGATCTGGCCCAGCGTCAGGCTAGTGCGCAAGGTGTAATCGGCGTGCCTTTCGGCCGGCCGCTTGGGTCCGGTGATCATGGCCTGGCTGAGCTGCCAATGCCCCGGCCTGAGCACCGCCCGGGCGGCGTCGATACGACCCACGAAGTGATCGCTGCCTTCATAGAGGAAGATGATGACGTCGCTCAGCTCGACACCTTCTTGCGATACCCGCCGGGCGTGGATCACCGACTGGCCCACCGCGTCGGCCTGACGCAGCCACAGTCCCGAGGACGATACCGCCAACATGGAGGGGCGGCCGTGCAGGAACTTGGCTTCTAGGGTTTCGTAGCGCGAGGTGGTGGCCGAGGCCAGGGGGTTGAAGACGGTGACCATGAAGAGGCCCAGCGCCAGGGCAATGAAGATGGCCGGCAGCAGGAACTGCCAGACCGAGACTCCGGCGGCCCGGGCGACCACCAGCTGATGGGTGCGGGTCAGGCGCAGGAAGGCCAGCATGCCGCCGAACAGCATGGCGAAGGGCAGCACCTTCTGCGCCATGACCGGCAGCTTGAGGATGGCCATCTCGATTATCAGCCAGATCCCGATGCTGTCGCGTACCCAGGCCCGGCGCAGCAATTCCACCACATCGATCAGCAGCACCAGTCCGAGCAGCACCCCCAGCACCAGGGCCGCACCGGCCAGGTACTGGCGCCCCAGATAGACGGACAGCGTCGGCCCCGGCCACATCAGGCCCGCCCCCCCGATGCCGCGGCCAGGCCGCGGCCCAGGCTCGGCAGTCCGCGGCCCGTAAGAATCCAACTGGCGCCGGCCATGGCGACGGCGATATTGAGATACATCAGCGGTGCCAGGGCAGGGGTATTGCCGACCAGCGGCATGAGGCCCAGCGCTACTGCCTGAAAAGCCACCGCGGCCGCGGCGCCGGCCAGGATGCGCCGCCATTTGCCCCGGCGATTGAATTCGCCCGAAAGAATGCCGGCCAGGGCGATCAGGGTGAAGGCCAGGCAGTAGAGCGGCGAGACCAGGCGCTTGTGGGCTTCGGCCTTCATACGGTCGGCATTGTGGACGTCATCGAGGCCGCTGCCCGGGTTCAGCAGCTCGGACAGATAGCGCTCGCCCGGTTCGCGCCAATGCTCGCCCGAGGTCTCGGCAATCAGCCCCAGATCGAGGGCGTAGCGGTCGAAGAACAAGAGCGAGAGCTGGTCCGGGTCCCGGGCCACCTCCTGGCGGTTGCCCTTGACCATGACGAAACGCGGACCCTCCGCGGTGTTGATCAGAATGCCGCGCTCGGCCATCACCGTCACCGGCTTCGAGGGCTGGCGGCTGTCGTGAACGAGAATGCCGTGCAATTCGCCGCCGCTCTTGCGTTCGCGCACGTAGACCGTGACGCCGTCGACCAGGGTGTTGAAGACGCCCTCCTGCAGCAGCACCGAGGCGTAGGATGAGCGGATGGTGAACTGCTGGTCCTTGAAGGTGCGGAAGCCCAGCGGCGTCAGGTAGAGCGTCAGTCCATAGGTCACGATGGTGGCGCCAAGCGCCAGCGCCAGGGCCGGCCGGGCCAATTGGCGATGGCTCAGGCCGGCGGCCCGCAGCACCACGATCTCGCTGTCGAAGCTGAGCCGGTGGTAGGTGAAGAGCACGGCGCAAAAAAGCGCAATCGGCAGGATCAGCGAGACGAAGCCGGGCAACAGCAGCATGGTGAGATAGAAGAAACTGCCGGCGGATAAGCCGCGGTTGACGATCAGGTCGACGAAACGGAGGCTTTGGGTGAGCCAGACGACGCCGACCAGGGCGCCGGTGATGAACAGTGTGGGCGCAAAGAGTTGGCGCAAGATATAGCGGGTAACCCGGCTCATGAACGCAGTATAGCCGATCCGGCCACCCTGCCGCAAAACGCGAATGAAGCGCTCTTGAGCGATTCCCAGCACCGGGGAATCGCTCTAATATATACCTCAATTCACCCCGCCAGTTTACTCCGAGGAACTGACCCGTCATGAAGATTTCGCTTGCCGAGCCCACGCTCCCCCGAACCGGCGCCCTGGTCGTTGGCGTATCCGAAGGCCGTGCTCTCAGCCCGACCGCCGCCGCGGTCGACGGCAAAACGGGCGGGGCGCTGAGACGGGCGCTCAAGTCGGGCCGCTTCCGCGGCACCAGAAACCAGATCCTCGAGCTGCTGGCACCCAACGGCCTGGGCGCCAGCCGCGTCGTCATGGTGGGCCTGGGCAAGGCCAGGGAGCTCGACGCCCTGGCGGCCCAGGGTATCGGCGGCACCATCGTCGGGCACTTGGGCAAGAGCGGCGAGAGCGCCGCCGCGGTCGCCGTCGACAGCCTGAAAGGTGGTAAACTGAAGGCCGTCGATTGGGCCGCCAACATCGCCTACGGGGCGCGCCTGGGCAGCTATCGGTTCGACCGCTACCGCACCCGGGAAAAGGCGGATAAGAAACCCAGCCTGCGCACGCTCAACGTCATGGTCAAGGATAGCAAGGACGCCAGGCGCCTCTTTTCGCGTCTCGACAAGATCGCCGACGGTGTCTTTTTGACCCGCGACCTGGTCTCGGAACCGGCCAACGTGCTCTATCCCGAAAGCCTGGCACGCCAGGCCCGGGGACTTGGCAAGCTGGGCCTCAAGGTCGAGGTGCTGGGCCGGGCCCGGATGGAGAAGCTGGGCATGGGAGCGCTGCTCGGCGTAGCCCAGGGCAGCCTGCGCCAGCCCCAGCTCGTGGTCATGCGCTGGGATGGCGCGCCGCGCGGCAGCGCTGCGCGCGGCCTTGACAAGCAGCCGCTGGCCATCGTCGGCAAGGGCGTCACCTTCGACAGCGGCGGCATCTCCATCAAGCCCTCCAAGGGCATGGAAGACATGAAGTGGGATATGGGCGGTGCCGGCACGGTGATCGGACTGATGCGGGCTCTGGCCGGGCGCAAAGCGAAAGCAAACGTGGTCGGCGTCGTCGGCCTGGTGGAAAACATGCCGTCGGGCTCGGCGCAACGGCCGGGCGACGTGGTGACGTCGGCTTCGGGCCAGACCATCGAGGTGGTCAACACCGACGCCGAGGGCCGCCTGGTGCTGGCCGATGCCCTGTGGTACACGCAGCGCCGCTTCAAGCCCAAGGCCATGATCGACCTGGCGACCTTGACCGGGGCCATCATCGTCTCGCTGGGCCACGTCCATGCCGGCCTCTTTTCCGACAACGAGGCGCTGGCCAAGGCCATCTCCGCGGCCGGCCAGGCCGAGGGCGAGTTGGTCTGGCGTTTTCCCTTGCACGCCGATTATGACAAGGAAATCAACTGTGACGTCGCCGACATGAAAAACGTGGGCTCGGGCGGCGGCGGGGGCAGCATCGTCGGGGCCCAGTTCATCAAGCGCTTCACCAACCAGGTACCCTGGGCGCATCTCGATATCGCCGGCGTGACCTGGTCCAAGAAGGGGCGGCCGACAGTGCCCAAGGGCGGCACCGGTTTCGGCGTGCGTCTGCTCGACCGCCTGGTGGCCGAGCGCTACGAGGCCAAATAGGCGGGCCCTGTGACCGAGGTCTCGTTTTACCACCTCGAGCGCACGGCGCTGGAACAGGCCCTGCCCAGGCTGCTGGAGAAGGTCCTGGAACGCGACTGGCGGGCCCTTGTGGTGGCGGCCTCGATGGAGCGGGTGGAGGCCTTGAACGCCGTTCTCTGGACCTATGAGCAACGCTCCTTCCTGCCCCACGGCAGCACCGCCGACGGCCGTCCCGAGGCCCAACCGGTCTATCTCAGCCCGAGCCAGGAGAACCTCAACGAAGCCAATGTTCTGGTTCTGGTCGACGGCTGCAGCGGCTCGGACATCGAGGCTTACGACCGTGTCCTCGACATCTTCGACGGCGCCAGTCAAGCCGCCGTCGAGGCCGCCCGCGAACGTTGGCGCCAGCTCAGCGAGGCCGGCCATGAGCTGACCTACTGGCAGCAGAATCCGCGCGGCGGCTGGGAAAAAAAGGCCTAAATACCGACAACCGAAGGAGAACGAAAGATGCCGGCCTATTGCATCGCCGAATTGAAGATTTTCGACCAGGACGCCTACGCCCGCTACAAGGGCGACGTCACCGCCGTGGTCGAAAGCTTCGGCGGCCGCTTTCTGGTGCGTGGCGACCAGTACGACTGCGTCGAGGGGGAGTGGAACCCGGACTACCTGGTGATGATCGAGTTTCCCGACCGGGCCACCTTCCACCGCTTCTACGATTCCCCCGAATACCAAGGCCTCAAGGCCGACCGCCTGGCCTTCGCCCAAACCAACGTCGTAATTTTCGAAGGCTGGAAAGGCGAATAATTTATATTTTTCAATAAATTACAAGACGTTCTTAGCAAATCGAAAAAATGGGGTCGGAGTTCGATTTCCCACGAAAAACTGGGGTCGGAGTCACTGCTGTCCCACAAAGAGAAGGAAAAAGGCTTGGTTCTGAGCCCTGTGTGATACAATGGGTATGCCAATAACTCATTGATTCACAAGGGAGAACCAAGCCTTGAGTCATCATTGTAGCGTCT
>JASLXG010000037.1 GCA_030740435.1 Alphaproteobacteria bacterium
GTTTTTCGGCATTTGACTCGGGTTTCGGGTTGCGTTGTCGGAACCCAACCGATACTTCCGGCCAATGGTCCCGGCCATGACATTGCAACTCCGGGGCCAAGCGCCGCGCAGGCCATGACCCGGTGAGAAATGCGGACTAGCGCTCCGTGAGCGCTTTCTGCTGGGCCCTGAGCACCGGTTTGAGGAAGTATTCCAGCACCGTGCGCTTGCCGGTGAGAATGTCGACCTCGGCCACCATGCCGGGGATGATGGGCAACGGCGCCTTTTCAGTGCCCAGGTAGTTGCGCTTGGTACGCACCCGGATCTGGTAGAAGCTCTGGCCGGTCTCGTCGACGATGGTGTCGGCGCTGATGTGCTCAAGGCGGCCGTCGAGGCCGCCGTAGTCGCCGAAATCGTAGGCCGTGATCTTGACCTTGGCCTTCTGGCCGGGGCTCAGGAAGGCGATGTCGGAAGGCAGGATTTCGGCTTCCACCAAAAGGTTGTCCTCCAGCGGCACGATCTGCAGCAATTCCATGCCCGGCGAGACCACGCCGCCGATGGTGCTGACGGCCAGGCTCTTGACGATGCCGTGCACGGACGAGCGCACTTCGGTGCGGCGCACCCTGTCCTCGACCGCCGTCAGGGCCTCCTTCAATACCGCCAGGCGGACCCGGGTTTCGTTGAGTTCGCTGCGCGCGGCGGAGCGGAAGGCGGCCTGCTTTTCCTTGCGCTGGTGTCGCACCGCGGCCACCGCCGCCTTGATGCGCGGCAGCGAGAGCTGGGTCGCCTCGAGGTTGCCCTCGAGTTCGTTGACCTGGCGCCTGAGCCTGAGGATCTCGACCTTGGAGGTGACGCCGGCCTTGACCATGGGCTCCTGGATCTTGAGTTCCTCCTGGGCCAGCATCAGGCCCTGGCGCAGCTTCTTGATGCGGTTGGCGGCTTCGACCAGCTCCTGTTTGCGCTGGTCGAGGTGGCGGCCGAGGATCTGCAAGGCCGAATTCAACTCGGCCTGGCGTGCCCGGTAGTGCGCCGTTTCGCTGGCCGCCAGGTTGGGGTGCTTGCTCTTGATGGCTTTGGGATAGACCGGTGGCCGGCCCTCGATCTCGGCCTGCAGCCGCTGGACCTTGGCCAGGAAGGCAAAATAGCGCGCCTGGTTCTCGCGGAATGTGGCGGCAAAGCTGGTGTCGTCGATGCGCAGCAGAACCTGGCCTTTTTGTACCGTCTGGCCCTCGCGCACCAGGATTTGGCTGACGATGCCGCCCTCCAGGTTCTGTATCACCTGGATCTGGCTCGAGGGCACCACCCGGCCCAGGCCCGAGGTCACCTCGTCGAGCGGCGCCCGGCTGGCCCACAGCACGGCGACCACGACGAAGGCCGTGATGGCGAACAGCAGCAGGCTGGCGCCCAGCCGTGGCCCAGAGCTGGCGCTGGCCTTGACGTCGGCCATGAACTCGAGATCCTCGCGCCGGCTGCGGGCCATGGCCTCCGCTCCTGTTCCTAGTGGGGATCGCCCGGCCACCCGCTCCCCCTCCCAACCACCCAGAGCGTTCCATCAATGGGTGGTTGGGAGGGGGAGCGGGTGGCCGGGATCGATCTCAACACGCCCTAAGCCATCACGCTGATGCGGCCGTCGGCGATGGCGTCGAGCACCGCCTGCTTGGGGCCGTCGGCCACCACCCGGCCGCCGTCCATCACCAGCAGCCGGTCGACCAGCGAGAGAAGCGAGGCGCGGTGGGTGATCAGCAACAGCGTCTTGTCGGCGGCGATGGTGGTGAGGTTGGTCTTGAGCATTTCCTCCGAGCGGTTGTCCATGGCGCTGGTCGGCTCGTCGAGGACCAGGATGGGGGGATCCAGGAGCAGCGCCCGGGCCAGCGCCAGGGCCTGGCGCTGGCCCCCGGAAAGGCCTTCGCCGCGTTCGCCCACCGGCAGGTCGTAGCCCATGGGGTGCTGGGCCACGAAATCCTCGACGCCGCTCTGCTTGGCCGCCTGCAGTATCGCCGCGTCCTCGGCCTGGGGGGCGCCGATGACCAGATTTTCGCGCACCGTGCCGCGAAACAGCACCACGTCCTGGGGCACGCAGCCGATGTTGCGCCGAAGATTGGCGGGATCGATCTGGCGCAGGTCGGTGCCGTCGACCAGGACCGATCCCTCGGCCGGCTGGTAGAGGCCCAGCAACAGCTTGGCCACCGTGCTCTTGCCCGAGCCGACGCGGCCGATCAGGCCGACCTTTTCACCGGCCTTGATGGCGAAGCTCAAGCCCTTCAGGGCTTGGATGTCCTGACCCGGATAGGCGAAACTGAGGTCACGGAAGGTGATCTCTCCCGCTAGCTGGGGGCGGTGCAGGAACTCCCGCGAGGGCGCCCGCTCGACCGGCGCCCGCATGATGCGGTCCAGCGCCTTGAACGAGGTCCGGGCCTGATGCAGGCGCGTGAGCAACTGTGCCACCTGGGCCAGCGGCGCCATGGCCCGGCCGCCCAGGATGACCACGGCGATCAGCGCCCCCACCGTCATGCCGCCCTCACTGATGAGCAGCACGCCGAACACAACGAGCGCAATGGTGGCGACCTGCTGCATGGTGACGGTGAGGTTGAGGCCCAAGAGCGACAGCGAGCGGGCGCGCACGCCCGAGCGTGCCGACGAGGCCACCGCTTCCTCCCATTGGCGGCGCATGCGGCCTTCGGCGCCGACGCTCTTGATGGTCTCGAGGCCGCCGATGGTCTCGATCAGCACGCCGTGCTTGGAGCCGGCGTCGCGGAAACCGCTGCGCACGGCGGCACCCAGCGGGATCTGGATGATCAGGCCGGCGATCAGCACCAGCGGCACGGTGATCGCCAAGATCATGGCCAGAGGGCCGGCGATGAGCCAGACCACGAAGACGAAAAACAGCACGAAGGGCAGGTCGACGATGGCAATCAGGGTGGCCGAGGTGAAGAAGTCCCTCAGCGACTCGAATTCGCGCATGGTGTTGGCGAGATCGCCGGCCGATCCTGAGCGCGCCGCCAATTGCATGTCCAGCACCTGATCGAAGAGCCGCCCTGCCAGCACCACGTCGGCCCGGCGTCCGCCCACCTCGACGTAATAGGTGCGCAGTGTACGCACGATGAAATCGAAAACGAAGACGGTGGCGGCACCGATAGCCAGCACCCAGAGCGTTTCGATGGCGGTATTGGGGATCACCCGGTCATAGACCGTCATGATGAACAGCGGGCTGGCCAGTGAGAAGACGTTGACCAGCAGCGCCGCCATGGCGACCTGGCCGTAGATCCACCAGTTGCCCCTCAACGCCGACAGGAACCAGTGCTTCGGCCGCCCTTCGCGGTCGTAGCGGTCACCGCGGTCGGCGTGATACTCGGGCCGCACGAATATGGCGTAACCGAGATAGCCGGCGCGCAATTGTTCGAGGTCTGTTTCCTGGACGCCGCTGCCCGACTCGGGCATCACCACCAAGGCCTTGCCCTTGCCGGTGTATTCGACCAGCACGCAGGCGCCGCCGTCCTTCAGCAGCAGCACTGCCGGCAGCAAAAGGCCGCTGATGGACGTGAAGCGGCGCTTGACCACGCGCGCCGAGAGGCCGGCACGCTCGGCAGCTCGCACCGTCAGGGCCGGCGTCAACGGCTGCCTCGCGTCGGGCAGTCCGGCCTTCAGCACGTCGGGCGAGCGCGGCCGTTCGTAGTAGCGGCAAAGGAATGCCAGGCACCAGAGCAAGGGGTCGTCGCCACCCTGGCCGCTGGCTGCCAGGGCCTCGGCCTCGGCGCTCTCGGTCGCAGCATCGGGGCTGGCCGGAATCTCGCCCGGCGCGGGTTGAGGGTTGCTTGCCGACATTTTCCTGGCGCCGTCATCCAGCTCGTTTGCTACGCGTGAGAAAAGGCATTGTACCGGTATTCGGGCGCTGCGGGGCAGCCCATATCTTGATTTCTACTTTGACCCATTGTTGGGCTATCGCCTATATTGTGACGGTCGACATATCGCACCTCCGTAAGATCGTTTATTTGGTCTCACATGCTGCAGGAACTAAAAGGCCAGCAGGCTGAGTTCGGAGGAGTTAGTCCAGCTAGCGCCAGTGCCCCGGTCGTGCCGGCGGCTAACGCTCCTCTAGTGCTTGAGGTTTCGGGGGCATCGGTTACCGTCCCGGGAGGGCATTTTCTTCTCGTTGCCGAATATGTCCGTGAAGGCGCTGACTTGGTTCTGGTCGGGCCGGACGGCCAGACCGTTGTGGTGCGGGACTACTTCTCCAGCGATGCCCCGCCAACGCTGATCACCGAGGGCGGCTCGCGGATCTCGCCTGATCTGGCCGAGGCCTTGGCCGGACCGGTGGCGCCGGCGCAATCCGCCCAGGCTGGCCAGGCCGCAGCAACGCCACCCATCGGCCAGGTCCAGACCCTCGAAGGCACGGCCACAGCGATGCGGGCCGACGGTACCGAGGTAACGCTGACCTCGGGTTCGCCGATCTTCCAGGGCGATGTCATCGAGACCGGCTCGGGCGCCTCGGTCGGCGTCGTCTTCATCGACACCACGACGTTCTCGCTGGGAGAGGACGGCCGCATGGTGATGGACGAGCTGGTCTTCGACCCGGAGAGCAGCGAAGGCACGTCATCGTTCTCAGTGGTGCAGGGTGTTTTCAGCTTCGTCTCTGGCCAGATTGCCAAGTCGGGCGCCGACGCCATGGTGGTACGCACGCCGGTGGCCACCATCGGCATCCGCGGCACGCGGGTGGCGGGCCAGGCGGCGGCCGAGGGCGAGGTCAATACCATCACCCTGCTGCCTAATGATGACGGCACGGTGGGCGAGCTTTCGGTTTCCAACGACGCCGGCACGCAAGTGCTCAACGTCGCCAACCAGACGACTCAGGTGGTGAGCTTTTCGCTGCCGCCTGCGCCACCGGTGATCATGCCACCTGCTCAGATCCAAAGCCTTTACGGTTCAGCCGTCAATGCCCTGCCACCGCAGCCGGCGGCTCCACCACAGATCCAGCAGACGCAACAGGCCGCTCAGCAGGATCAAGCCGGCGAGGGCGAAGGCGAGGGCGAAGGCGAAGGCGAAGGCGAAGGCGAGGGCGAGGGCGAGGGCGAGGCGGCTGCCGAAGGTGAGGGTGAAGGTGAAGGCCCGGCCGAGGGTGAAGCAGCAGCGGAAGGCGAGGGCGAAGGTCCTGTCGAAGGTGAAGGCCCCGCTGAGGGTGAAGCAGCAGCGGAAGGCGAGGGCGAAGATCCGGTCGAAGGCGAAGGCCCGATCAAGGGTGAAGCAGCAGCGGAAGGCGAGGGCGAAGATCCGGTCGGAGACGAAGCTGCGGCTGAAGGGGAAGGCGGTCCCGAGGCAGGCCCCGAAGGCGAAGGCGCTGCCGAGGGCGAGGCCGCAGCCGAGGGGACGCCGGAAGGCGGTCTTGAGGGTGGCCCCGAAGGCGAAGGCGCTGTCGAGGGCGAGGCCGCAGCCGAGGGAGTGCCGGAAGGCGGTCAGGAAGGCGGTCCCGAGGGTGGTCCCGAAGGCCCCGGCCCCGAAGGTGATCCAGGCGGACCCGAGGGCGGCGGGCCGGCGCCGGATCAGCTAGCGGCGGAGGCTGGCCTGGATCAGCCGGGGGGTCCCGAAGGGCCCGGGCCGGAACCCGGCGGCCCTGAAGGCGGCCCCGGTGGCGGTCCAGCAGGCGAGGGACCAAGTCCGGAGCAAATGGCGGCCGTGCGGCAGGAGGCGGGACAGGCCGCCGAGCAGGCCTTCCAGACAGCCTTGGCCGAAGGGGCCTCGCCCACCGAGGCGGCGGCGGCGGCTCAGTCGGCGGCCGAACAGGTGGTGGCCGATTCCGGTTTTATGCGGCCCGGCGGCCCTGAAGGTCCTGGCTTCGGCCCCGGTCCTGAGGGTCCTGGCTTCGGTACCGGCCCGGAAGGCCCCGGATTTGGCCCCGGTCCTGAGGGTCCCGGCCCGGAGGGCCCTGGATTTGGCCCCGGTCCCGAGGGTCCTGGCTTCGGTCCCGGCCCTGAGGGCCCCGGATTTGGCCCCGGCCCCGAGGGTCCTGGCTTCGGTCCCGGCCCGGAAGGCCCCGGATTTGGCCCCGGTCCCGAGGGTCCTGGCTTCGGTCCCGGCCCGGAAGGCCCCGGATTTGGCCCCGGCCCCGAGGGTCGCGGCTTCGGTCCCGGCCCCGAGGGCCCTGGATTTGGCCCCGATCCCTTCGGCGATCCCTTCGGCGATCCCTTCGGCGATCCCTTCGGCGATCCCTTCGGCGATTCCTTCGGCGATCCCTTCGGCGATCCCTTCGGCTTCGACGATTCCTTCGACGACAGCCTCGATTCTTTCGACTTCGACGATCCCTTCGATGAAGGCCTCGATCCCTTCGAACTCGGCGAAGATATCTTCACCAGCAACGATCCGCATATCCTTTTCCTCGTCGACACCGGTGTCATCACCCAGGGTGGCAAAGTGATCCAAGGCTCGGCCGGAGCGGACACGCTGAACGGCACCAACTTCAGCGACATCATCGAAGGCGGCGGCGGCGATGATGTGCTGGACGGCGGCGGAAGCGGCGATGCGCTGAGTGGTGGCGAGGGCAACGACACGCTTTTTGGTGGCTCGGGCCAGGACATCCTCGATGGCGGCCGCGGCAACGACCGCCTCTTCGGCGGTGATGATAGCGACGAGCTAGTTGGCGGGGAGGGCGATGACGTGCTCGACGGCGGCCGCGGCCACGACATGTTGTTCGGTGGTGCCGGCAACGACATCCTGATCGGCGGCTCGGGCGAAGGCTTCGACAACCTCAACGGCGGTAGCGGCATCGACACGGTGACATATGCCAGTGATAGCGCTGGCGTCAACGTCAACCTGCTGTTCAATTTTGCCAATGGCGGGCCGCTGGTGGACAGCGATTCCCTGTTCGAGATCGAGAACGTCATCGGCGGCTCGGGTAACGATACGATTACCGGCGACGGCAATGCCAACGTGCTGAACGGCGGATCGGGCAACGACTTTCTCTACGGCGGCAGCGGCGACGACACGATCCTTTACGACGCTGCCGATACGCTGGGCACCAACGGCGGTTCGGGCCTCGACACGCTGCTGGTGGATACTTCCACCAGCAACGTCGACCTGACGACCAAGCCGGACAACCAGATCAAGTCGATCGAGGTCATCGACCTCTCCGGCACCGGCACCACGCTGAAGCTCACGGCCACCGACGTTGCGGCCCTGAACTCCAGCAGCGCCATCCGCGTCAAGGGCGGCGGCGGTGATAGCGTAACCACCACGGACTCTGGTTGGACCAATGCCGGCAGTGTCACCATCGACGGCCAGGCCCACACCCAATACACCAAGTCCGGCAGCACGCTGTACATCGAGAACGATGTTGGCCAAAACGGCGTCGCTACCTCGGGTAGCATCAACGACGTGACGACGTCTAGCGTCGACACCATATTTGTCAGCGAATTCTCGAACTTGCTCGCCGATAACGGCTTTACCGTCAACGGCAGGCGCGCGAATGACGAGACCGGGTTCTCGGTTAGTTCAATCGGCGATATCAACGGCGACGGTCTGGACGAGATCATCATCGGCGCTAACCGAGCCGATCCGTCAGCCGGTTCCGAAGCCGGCCAGACTTACGTTGTTTATGGCACGACCACGAAGCCGGGGACGCTCGATCTCTCCAACCTCAACGGCACCAACGGCTTCCGCCTCGATGGAGCGGTTGCCGGCGAGCAATCCGGTTTCTCCGTCGCTTCGGCTGACATCAACGGTGATGGCAGGGACGACCTCATTATCGGCGCCCCGTTCGGCAGTTCGAGTGCCGGCGATACCTACGTGGTGTTTGGCGCCGACGGTCTCACCGCCACCAGCGTCTTCGAGCTCTCCACCGTCAACGGCACCATTGGCTTCCGGCTCGATGGCCTGGGCAAGAGCGGTTACTCGGTGAGTTCGGCCGGTGACGTCAACGGTGACGGCATCGAGGATCTGCTTATTGGCGCACCGAATTACGGTTCCTCCACCGCCACCGGTGCCGCCTACGTCGTCTTCGGCGCCACCAACATAGGGTCCAGTGGCAGCTTCGATCTCTCTACCCTCAATGGCACCACCGGCTTCCGTCTGGATGGCGTAGCGGCTTCGGATTCCACGGGCTTCCACGTCAGCAACGCCGGCGACGTCAATGGTGATGGCTTCGACGACATCGTCGTCGGGGCTCACGGCGCTGACCCCAGCGGCTTCTCCAGCGGCTCGAGCTACGTCGTCTTCGGGAAGGCCGCCACCTTCGCCGCGACCATCGATCTCTCCACCCTCAATGGCACCACCGGCTTCCGTCTCGATGGCATCGATGCCGGCGATCAAAGCGGCATCTCGGTCAGCCACGCCGGCGATATCAACGGCGATGGCTATGCCGATCTGCTGGTCGGCGCCAACCTGGCCGATACCGCCAACACCACCGACGCCCGTGGCGAGGCTTTCGTTGTTTTTGGCAAGGCCAGCGGCTTTGCCGCGACCATCGATCTCTCCACCCTCAATGGCACCACCGGCTTCTTGATGAACAATACTACTGCTGAAGGCGCTGGCGACAATTTGGGCCAGGCCCTCAGCGGCATCGGTGATTTCAACGGCGATGGTTACGATGACTTCGCGGTCGGTGCCTACAAGGGTGACACGGGCGGCATGATCTACGTTGTGTTAGGCGGCTCTTCGATAGGCTCAAGCGCGTCCCTCGAATTGAGTGCGCTGACCGACAGCGAGGGGGACAGTTTGGACGGCGCCGCCTCGGGCGACTACGCCGGCCGTGCGGTGTCGGGGGCCGGCGACGTCAACGGCGATGGCTTCGACGACATGCTGGTTGGCGCCCCCCACGCCGACCCCAGCAGCAATTCGAACTCCGGGCAAGCTTTCGTAATCTATGGCGGCAATTTCACGAACGAGGTAACGCATCTCGGTACCAGCAACGCCGATTCCCTGAGCGGCACAAATCTCGCCAACGTCCTGGTCGGCGGCGGCGGCGGCGATTCCCTCGTGGGCAACGGCGGGGCCGACGTAATACGCGGCGGCTCGGGCGGCGATGAGCTCAAGGTCTCCGACCTCACCTTCCTGCGCCTCGACGGCGGCAGCGGCCTTGACACGTTGGTGCTCGACGCCGAGGGCCACGACCTCGACCTGACGACCACGCCGAACACCAAGATCACCAGCATCGAGATGATCGATATCAACGGCACCGGCGCCAATACGATCACCCTCAACCTGGGCGACGTGCTCGACATCTCCGATTCGGTGACTAACCTCGGGCCGCCATACCGCACCCAATTGCTCATCGCCGGCGGTTCCGACGACACCGTGAAGTCGACTGGCCAGGGCTGGCAACCTGGCAGCCAGGCACCGGTGGACGGCCAAACCTACGATACCTTTACTTCGGGTCATGCCATGTTGTTTGTCCACGAAGACATGATTCAGGACATCAACTAGCCTCGCCCCGCCGCTTCGGCCACAATGGCGGCCATGAGCGACAATGCGCCCCGCAGCGACAACGCCGCATCCCCGACCGTCGAAATATCCGGCTCGCGCCAGTTCACGGCCTGGCTGACCGAACAGAACCTCAGCCTCGCCTTCACCACCTACCGTGCCGGCAAGCTCTTTTTCGTCGGTCTCAACCCCGACGGCAAGCTCTCCATCTTCGAGCGCACTTTCGAACGCTGCATGGGTCTCCATGCCAGCGACAGCGGTCTGGTGATGTCGTCGCTCTACCAGCTCTGGCGCTTCGAGAATGCGTTGCCGCCGGACGAGGCGCACGAGGGCTACGATCGCGCCTATGTGCCTCAGGTGGGCTACATCACCGGTGATCTCGACATCCACGACGTCACCCTCGACCCTGACGACCGGCCGATTTTCGTCAACACACTCTTCAGTTGCCTGGCCACCACCGACGAGCGCCATAGCTTCACGCCGCTATGGCAGCCGCCCTTCATCAGCAAGCTGGCGGCCGAGGACCGTTGCCACCTCAACGGCCTGGCGCTGCACGAAGGCCGGCCGCGCTTCGTTACTGCGGTGTCGCAATCCGACGTGGCCGACGGCTGGCGCGATTTCCGCCGCGACGGCGGCTGCGTCATCGACGTGCCCAGCAGCACGGTGATCGCCGGCGGCCTGTCCATGCCGCATTCGCCGCGCATCTACCAGGGCAAGCTCTGGTTGCTCGATTCCGGCAATGGCAACTTCGGCTTTCTCGATCTCGATACGGGCAAATTCGAGACCGTCACCTTTCTCCCCGGCTACGGCCGCGGCCTGGCCTTTCATGGCGATTTCGCTGTCGTCGGGCTTTCGTTGCCGCGCGGCACCCGGACTTTCGAGGGACTGGCGCTGGAGGAAAACATGGCGGCCAAGAACGTCGAGCCGCGCTGCGCGCTGCATGTCATCGACTTGCGCACCGGCGATGCCGTGCACTGGCTGCGCATCGACGGCATCGTCGAGGAACTTTACGACGTCGTTACGCTGCCCGGTGTGCGCCGCCCCATGGCCATAGGCTTTCGCACCGACGAGGTGCGGCGGGTGATCACCGTGGGCGATGGGCCGGAGCAGGGACCGGCCTCGGCCCTCCCGGCCCCGGCCGGGCTCCACTAAGCCCGCATGGCAAACCCGATTGGCCCCATGGTGTCGCTTTTCCGCTCAGGGTTGGGGCCTTAGTCACTGACGGGAAAGTTTTTTTTGTCGATGTTTGAGCTATAATAGGTTTGGGCAAGGGGAATTTTTTGGGTGAATTGTTCATGAAATCGATGAATTTTCTTGCGTCGGCGGCGTGCTGTGGGCTGGTCGGTTGGGCAACCGCGCCGGCCTTTGCCGACTCGCTAGCAGACGCCACCGAAAAGGCGGTGCGCAGCCATCCCACAGTGATGGCGGCACGGGCCTTCAAGGATTCGGCCGGTGAAAACGTCGACCTGGCCAGATCCGGATATTTCCCGACCATCGATTTCCGCGGCACCAGCGGTTATGCCCGGACCAACAACTCGACGACCCGGGGAGTTGGAGGGCACAGCCAGGCCAGCGCCTTCATGTGGCGCGGCGAAAGCAGCCTGACCTTCAGCCAATTGTTGTGGGACGGCTCGGGCACCAGCCACCGGGTGGGGGCGGCCGAGGCGCGCGTCGATGTTTCGCGTTTCGGGGTTCTCAATGCCGGCGAGCAGGTCGGCCTCAGGGCCGTGAGTTCCTACCTCGATCTCGATCGCAATCGCGAATTGGTGCGGCTGGCCGGGCAAAACGTCACGACCCACGAGAAGCTGGTGGCGGACGTCAAGCTCAAGGCCAAATCGGGCGGCGGCAACGAGGCCGACGTCAACCAGGCTGAAGCGCGGCTGGCTCTGGCCGAGGCCACGGTCGACCAGTTCAAGGGCACGCTCAAGGATGCCGAGGCGGCCTATCTCGAGGTCATCGGCGAGCGCCCGGGCGACACCGTCAGGCCGCCGCTGCCGGCTGCCGAGGCGCTGCCTGCCGATGTCGACGACGCCGTCAGGGTGGCCATGACGAACAGTCCCACCGTCAACACCGCGGTGGCCAACGTGGCGGCCATGAAAAAGGAACTGGCCAGCGCCCGGGCCTCGCTGATGCCGCGCTTCAGCTTGGATCTGGGCGGCGTGCGCAACGAGAACGCCGGTGGCGCCAAGGGTCCCAACAACGACTTCACGGCCCAGCTGGTGATGACCTACAACCTCTTCCGGGGCGGCGGCGACGCGGCGCGCATCCGCTCGACCAGCGCGCTCTTGCGCGAGGCAACGCTGCGCGAGATGGAAACGCGCCGGACCGTCGCCGCCACCACGCGCTTCAGCTATCACGCCCTGATAACGGCGCGTGACCGGCTGCCGACGCTGCGCGATCACGTCTCGGCCAGCGACAAGGTGGTCAAGGCCTTCACCGAGCAGTTCAAGCTGGGCAAGCGTTCGCTCTTGGACCTGCTGGACGTAGAGGGTGAGCTTTTCCAGGCCAGGGGGGCGCGGGTCAATGGCGAAGTGGCCTTGATGGTGGCCCACTATCGGGTGCTGGCGATCATGGGCGAGTTGCGCAAGAACATGGGTATCGAGAGCGCCGCCGTGGGCGGCGCCGATGCCGCCACGCTGGTTGCCAGCGTGCCGCCGGCAAAAGCCGCCGAGGAGGAAGCTGTCAAGGCAGCCAAGGCAGCCAAGGCAGCCAAGGCAGCCAAGGCAGCCAAGGCAAAAGCGGCCGAGGAGAAGAATGCCAGGTTGGCCCAGGCAGCGCAGGCCGCCGAGGCAGCTAAGGCGGCCGAAGCAAAAGCGGCCGAGGAAAGGGATGCCAAGGTAGCCCAGGCAAAAGCGGCCGAGGAGAAGGCAGCGGCCGAGAAGCGGATCGCCGAGAAGGCAGCCGCCGAAGCCAAAGCCGCCGAAAAGGCGGCTGCTGAGCAGGAGGCCGCCGCAGCCGAAGCCGCCGAAAAGGCGGCTGCTGAGCAGGAGGCCGCCGAAGCCGAAGCCGCCGAAAAGGCGGCCACTGAGCAGGAGGCCGCCGAAGCCGAAGCCGCCGCAAAGGCGGCCGCTGAGCAGGAGGCCGCCGCAGCCGAAGCCGCCGAAAAGGCGGCCGCTGAGCAGGAGGCCGCCGAAGCCAGAGCCGCCGAAAAGGCGGTCGCTGAGCAGGAGGTCGCCGAAGCCAAAGCGGCCGAAGCCGGCGGCGCCGAGCAGGAAACCGCCGAGGCGCGCATTGTGCCACCGCCTGCATTGCTGGTGCGCGAGGCGGCCGAGACCGCCAGGCGCGATGAGGAACGCCGTATGGCGGTGGAAAAGGACGCCGAGCGGAGAGCCGAGGCCGAGGGGAAGAGCGCAGCGGTCGCCGAGGCCGAGCGCAAAGCCCTGGTGGAACGCAAGGTTGCCGAGGCCGAAAGGAAGGCCGCCGCGGCCGAACGGAAAGCCGCCAAAGCCGCCGAGGCCGAGCGCCGAGCGGCTGCCGCCGCCGTCGCCGCCGCCCGGGCGCGTGAGAAAAAGGCGGCCGAAGCCGCCGTCGCCATGAGGAAGGCGGCCGCCGCCCAGGCGCTGGCCAAGCAGCGTGAAATCGCCGCGGCCACCCCCCCCAAGCGGGTGTTTTCCAAGGTGCCGCAGGATGAGGCCCTGAAGGCCGGGCTGAATGCCTACATGGCCCGGGACTACCGCGTGGCCATGGATTACTGGCTGCCCCAGGCCCGGGCCGACGACGCCAACGCCCAATTCCTCGTCGGCGGTCTCTATCGCGACGGTGCCGGCGTCATGGTCGACCCCGTGGCGGCCTATTTCTGGTGGGCCTTGGCCGCCCACAAGGGCCACGACAAGGCCGAACACCTGCTGGCGGGGCTGGTCACCGAAATGCGGCCCGACCAGGTCGCCGAGGCCCGGCGGCTGCGGCGCGACTGGCAGCCCGTCAACTAGCAAGAACCACTGGTTCCAGCCGGAGGGGACAGGGTATGGCGATAGAACGAAACCACACCACCAGCCGCATGAGCCAGTGCGTCGTGCACGGTGACACGGTCTACCTGGCGGGACAGGTGGCAGACGATGGCGATGCCTCGGCGGGCGATCAGACACGTCAGGTTCTGGAAAAGATCGATGGCCTGCTGGCCGAGGTCGGCAGCGACAAGTCGAAGCTTTTGTCGGTTCAGATCTGGCTCACCGACATCCGCGATTTCGCGGCCATGAACGAGGCCTGGGATGCTTGGGTGCCCGAGGGCCAGGCGCCGGCCCGGGCCACCGGCGAGGTGCGCCTGGCACGCCCCGAGTTCCGCGTCGAAATCATCGTCGTCGCGGCCAAATAGGGGCTCGGCCCCGAGGGGCTCGCCCCCGCTTCCGGCCCTGGCGGCCGAACGCCAATGGCCGTTTCCAGACGAACAATCCGACGCCTGCGCACGGTTCTGGTACTGGCGCTCTGCATGGCGCTCTTGATCCTGGGCTCGGTTTTCCTCTCCAGCGACATTCTCGATCAGCCGGTCACCGGCCGTAACTTGGTCGAAGCCGTGGTTCTCGGCGGCCTGGTGGGCGGCCTGCTGGCGGCCTACGAGTTGCTTTTTGTCGAGGGGCGCTATGGCTGGTGGATCCGCCGCGCCCACTTCGCCGTTTCCCTGTGCCTCAGCGCCGCCGTCTACGTGGTGACAATACTTGGCACGGTGGTGCTCTACGAGGGTTGGGCCTATGGTGACGACGATCCCAACACCTACATGGGATTCCCCATCGATCACGACTTCGCCGTGGCTCTGGACGTGGCCTCGGGCGTCGCCATTTTTCTGCTCTTGCTGTTTGTCGTCACCATGCGGCGCGTGGTCGGCGGGCACGAATTGGCGAATATCCTCTTGGGACGCTACCGGCGGGGAATTTCCGAGGACCGCGTGTTCCTGTTCGTTGACCTGGAGGATTCGACACAGCACACGGAAAGGCTGGGCGACCTGGGCGCCTATCGCCTGATCTCGATGTTCTTTTTCGACATCGATGAAGCCATCCTCGATTTCGAGGGCCAGGCGCACCGCTACGTCGGCGACGAGGTAGTGATCACCTGGCCGCTGGCCCAAGGCGTCAGGAATGCCAACGCGCTACGCTGCTTCTTCGCCCTTGAGGACACCATCGCAGGCCGCGCCGAGCGCTACTTCGCTGCTTTCGGCATGGTGCCGAAGTTTCGGGCCGGCCTCCATTGCGGCCCCGTGATCGTCGGCCAGAGCGGTGATTCGCGCCGTCAGGTGGCGCTTTTTGGCGACACCGTCAACACCACGGCGCGAATTGAAAAGCAGAGCCGCGAGCTGGGCTGTCGCCTGCTGGTCTCGGCCGATTACCTGGCCCACACGAGCCCGCCCGAGGAGCTCGAGGCGAGCTCGTTGGGCAGTTTTCAGTTGCGCGGCCGGCAGGAAGAAATCGAGCTCTTCAACGTCCGCCGGAAACGGCAAGAGTGACCCGATAGCTCCCTTAACCCGCATTTCTCACCGGGTCATGGCCTGCGCGGCGCTGTGGCGTCGACAGGGTAGGCGCGCTGCGCCGCGCGATGTGGGACATCGGGCAAGCAGCTCGACGCATCCTGTCGGCGCCACAGCGACGCCCGAAGGGTCGCCCCCAGGCGCGCGCCCGCTACGGAAAAGGCCGAAGAGCGTAGTCCCACTACGCTCATCGACCTTTTCCTTCCGGATCGCATCACCTGGGGGCGACGCAGGCCGTGACCCGGTGAGAAATGCGGGTTAATCCTAATGCGATTCGCGGGGCACGGCGGCGCCGCGGTTGCCCACCAGAAAATCCATGTCGCAGCCCTTGTCGGCCTGCAGCACGTGGTCGACGTAAAGCTGCTGGTAGCCGCCCCGCATCGAAGGCTCGGGCGCCGACCAGGCTTGGCGGCGACGCTCCAGCTCGTCTTCCGGGACTTCCAGATTGAGGCTCCGGCCGGCCACGTCGAGCTCGATCATGTCGCCCTCCTGGACCAGCGCCAGCGCGCCGCCGGCAGCGGCTTCGGGCGCCACGTGCAGCACCACGGTGCCGTAGGCGGTACCCGACATGCGGGCATCCGATATGCGCACCATGTCGGTGATGCCCTTGGCCAGGATCTTCGACGGCAGGCCCATGTTGCCCACCTCGGCCATGCCCGGATAGCCGCGCGGGCCGCAGTTCTTGAGCACCATGACGCAAGTCTCGTCGATATCGAGATCGGGATCATCGATGCGCGCTTTGTAGTGCTCGATGTCCTCGAAGACCACGGCTCGGCCGCGGTGCTGCATCAGTTCGGGCGTCGCCGCCGACGGCTTGAGCACGGCCCCGTCGGGACAGAGGTTGCCACGCAGGACGGCGATGCCGCCGCTCTCGGTGAGGGGTTTGTCCAGCGAGCGGATGACCTCGCCGTCGAAGTTGGCGGCTCCCTTGCAGTTTTCCCAGATGGTCTGGCCGCTGACCGTCATGGCGTCCTTGTTCAAGAGGCCGGCCTCGCCCAGCGTCCGGATCACCGTGGGCTGGCCGCCGGCATAGTAGTAGTCCTCCATCAAAAAGCGGCCCGACGGCATCAGATCGACGATGGTCGGCACGTCCTTGCCGAGCCGGTCCCAGTCATCGAGGCCGAGATCGACGCCGACACGTCCGGCCAGTGCAATCAAATGGACCACGGCGTTGGTCGAGCCGCCGATGGCGCCGTTGACGCGGATGGCGTTCTCGAAGGCCTCGCGGGTCAGGATCTTGGACATGCGCACGTCGTCGCTGACCATCTCGACGATGCGCCGGCCGGCGATGTGGGCCAGGGTGAAGCGCCGCGCGTCGGCGGCCGGGATGGCGGCGTTCGAGGGCAGCCCCATGCCCAGAGCCTCGACCATGTTGGCCATGGTCGAGGCCGTGCCCATGGTCATGCAGTGGCCGATGGAACGGCTCATGCCGGCCTCGGCGTCCATGAACTCGTCCATGGTCATGTTGCCCGCCTTGACGTCCTCGCTGAACTTCCAGACGTGGGTGCCCGAGCCGATCTGTTCGCCGCGGTAGCGGCCATTGAGCATGGGTCCGCCCGAGACGGCGATGGCCGGTACGTCGCAGCTCGCCGCGCCCATCAGCAGTGCCGGCGTGGTCTTGTCGCAGCCCACCAGCAGCACCACCCCGTCCAACGGGTTGGCGCGGATGGTTTCCTCGACGTCCATGCTGGCCAGGTTGCGATAGAGCATGGATGTGGGCCGCAGCAGGGTCTCGCCCAGCGACATCACGGGAAATTCCAGGGGAAAGCCGCCGGCCTCGTAGACGCCGCGTCTTACGCGTTCCGCCAGGTCTCGGAAATGGCCGTTGCAAGGCGTCAATTCCGACCAGGTGTTGCAGATGCCGATCACCGGGCGGCCATCGAACTGGTCGTCGGGCTGGCCCTGGTTCTTCATCCAGCTGCGGTGGGTGAAGCCGTCCTTGTCGGCGCCGCCGAACCATTCCGCGGAGCGGTACTTCTTGCCTTTGGCCATGATTCCTCTTACTCCCACTAGGCGTTTGCGTTGCTATCCTTTGTAAGGCGAACTCACGCGGCTGGGCAAGCGCCTGTCGTGTCGTGGCGGAGATATGCATGAAGATCACGGCCCTTGAGACCATTCGACTGGGCGAATTTCCCAACCTCATCTGGCTGAGAATCCATACCGACGAGGGCCTGATCGGCCTGGGCGAGAGCTTCTACGGCGCCGCCGCCATCGAGGCCTACCTGCATGAAACCGCGGCGCATCATCTGCTGGGCCAGGACCCGCTCGCTATCGAGGCCTTGGGGCGCAAGCTCTACGGCTATGTCGGCTACACTGGCACCGGCGTCGAGATGCGCGGCAACTCGGCCGTCGACGTGGCGCTCTGGGATCTATTCGGCAAGGTTGCGAACCAGCCCATCTACCAGCTCCTGGGCGGGGCCAGCCGCGACAGCATCCGTGTCTACAACACCTGCGCCGGCTACCAGTACGTGCGCGCGCCGGCTCATGCCATCGGCAACTGGGGCCTGCCCAAGGCCGAGCCCGAGGGGCCCTACGAGGACCTCGTGGCCTTCCTCGAGCGCGCCGACGAGTTGGCCCAGAGTCTCTTGGACCAGGGCATCAGCGGCATGAAGATCTGGCCCTTCGATAGCGCTGCCATGGCGCGGAGCGGCAACGACATCTCGGCCGCCGAGATGAAGGCGGCACTCGGGCCTTTCGAGAAGATCCGCCGGGCGGTCGGCGACAAGATCGACGTCATGGCCGAGATGCACCTTCTCTGGAACCTGCCCACCGCGGTGCGCATCGCCGAGGCGCTCAAGCCCTATGATCCCTACTGGATCGAGGATCCCATCAAGATGGACAGCCTGGGCTCGCTGCAGGAATACAAGCGCCGCACCGGCGTGACCGTGACGGCCAGTGAGACCATCGCCACCCATTTGGGCTACCGCGAGCTTTTGGAACGCCAGTGCGCCGACGTGATCATGCCCGACATCGGCTGGTGCGGCGGCCTCACCGAGGCCAAGAAGATCGCCACTATGGCCGAGGCCTACCACCTACCCGTCGCGCCCCACGACTGCACCGGGCCGGTGCTGCTGGCGGCCTCGGTGCACCTCACCATCAACGCCCCCAACGCGCTGATACAGGAGACCGTGCGGGCTTTCCATTCGGGCTGGTATCGCGATCTGGTGACCGAGGTGCCGCCCATCGAAAAGGGCCACATCCGGGCGCTCACGGGCCCCGGCCTGGGCACCGATCTCTTGCCCGACCTGCCGGATCGTCCCGACGCCATGGTGCGCCGTAGCGAGGCCGAATGAACGACAAGAGCCCCTCCGGCGTCATGCTGGTGACCGGGGCCGGCCGCGGTATCGGTGCCGGCATCGCCCGCATGGCGGGCAGCCGGGGCTACGCCGTCGGCATCAACTACGGCCGCAGTCAAGCCGAGGCCGAGGCCCTGGCTCACGATATCGAGAGGGCCGGCGGCCGCGCCCTGGCGCTCCGGGCCGACGTCGGCGAAGCCGACCAGGTGGCAGCCATGTTCGAAACCTTGGATGCCGAGCTGGGGCCGGTGACGGCTCTGGTCAACAACGCCGGCATCCTGGAGACCCGAGTACCGCTCGACGAAATGGAACCCGAATTCCTGGCCCGCATCTTTGCCGTCAACACCTTCTCCTGCTTCTACTGTGCCGGCCAGGCCATCAAGCGCATGTCGACGGCCCATGGCGGTCCCGGCGGCGCCATAGTCAATATTTCCTCGAAGGCGGCGGTGCTGGGCGGCCTGCCGGGCTGGAGCCACTACGCCGCCTCCAACGGCGCCGTCGACAGCTTCACCATCAGCCTGGCCAAGGAAGTCGGGCCCCAGGGCATCCGCGTCAACGCCATCAGGCCCGGCGTCATTCCCACCGACATCCAAAAGGCCGCCACTGACGTGGATTTCCCCTCCGCCGCCCGCCAGACCACCTCGCTGGGCCGCATGGGAACGGTCGAGGAGGTGGCCGAGGCGGCGCTCTGGCTGCTCTCGCCACAAGCCTCCTATGTCCATGGTATCGTGCTCGACGTTTCCGGTGGGCGCTAAGGAGAATTCAGCGTGACCAAAAACCCCCCGTTCCACGGCATCTACCCGATGATGTACGCCTTCTTCGGTGCCTACGGCGGCCTCGACCGGGCCGCCATGCGGCGTCAGGTGGAATGCTGTCTGGCGGCCGGCGCCCACGGCATCGCCGTGCTCGGACTGGCCACCGAGGTGAGCAAGCTCAGTGATGGGGAGCGGCGCCAGCTCATCGAATGGTGCGCCGAGGACATCGCCGGGCGGGTGCCGCTCTCGGTCACCATCTACGGCAACAAGGCCGAGGAGCAGCTCTCGCTGATCGACGCCGCGGCGGCGGCCGGAGCCGGCTGGGTGGTGCTGCAGCCGCCCCGCGATCTGAGCATGAGCGAGGATGACCTGATCCGCTTCTTCGGCGGCGTCATCGACCAATCGCCGCTGCCCGCCGCCATCCAGAACGCCCCGGAGTACATCGGCATCGGCCTCACCCCGGACGGCATCACGCGGCTTCGGCATGATCATGCCAACTTCGTGCTGCTCAAGGGCGAGGGGCCGGCGCTGTTGATCCGCCGCATCATCGAACAGACCGAGGACCTCGCGGTCTTCAACGGCCGGGCCGGGCTCGAGCTTCCCGACAACTTGCGGGCCGGCTGCGCCGGCGTCATCCCGGCCGCCGAGTGCATCGAAAGCCTGGTGAAGATTTATGAGCTCATGCGTGAGGGCGGTGCGGCCAACGAGGCCGAGGCGGAGCGCCTCTACGCCCAGGTGCTGCCGCTGATCACCTTCACCATGCAGTCCATCGACCAGATGATCTGTTACGGCAAGCGCGCCGCGGCCAGGCGGCTGGGCCTCGAGGTTTACGACCGCGAGCCCTGCCTGGTGCCCACCGAGTTCGGCCTGGCATCCCTGGAACGCTATGCCGCGGACTTCCCACTTTTCGATTAACCTGTTGAAAAATCATGAGAAAACCGAACCCCCTCAAAGCAAAACTGGAAGCCGGCGAGGCCGTGCTGGGGACCTGGGCGATGATTCCCTCGGCCGTTACGGCGGATATTCTCAGCCTTGCCGGCCTCGACTTCATCGTCATCGATTCGGAGCACGGCTCCATCGGTTACGAGACCGCGACGACCATGGCCATGGCATGTGACTGCCACGGCGTGTCGCCGGTGATGCGCGTCGGCGGCGTCGACGAGGCCATGATCCTGCGGGCCCTGGATATCGGCGTTCATTGCGTCCAGGTGCCCAACGTGCATACCGCCGCGGCGGCCGCTGAGGCCGTGACCTGGGCCAAGTACCCGCCGCTGGGCCGGCGCGGCTTCTCTCCCGTCACCCGGGCCGGCGACTACACCTTCGATTTCGCTACCGAGCACACCGGGGTGGCCAACGAAAATACCCTCGTCGCCATCCATATCGAAGGCGAGGAAGCCATTGCCGGCATCGACGAGATCCTGGCCATCGCGGGCCTCGACATCATCTTCGTCGGCGTCTACGACCTCTCCAAGGCGCTGGGCATCCCGGGCCAGGTGACCGACCAGCGCGTGGTCGGCCGGCTGCGGGACCTCAGCACCAAGATCGCCGCCGCCGGCAAGTATCCCGGCACCATTGTCACCCGCGAGGAGCAGATCGCCGAGGTGCTGGGCTACGGCATCAAGTACATCACCTATTCGGTCGACGCCGAGATCCTGGGCGCCGGATACAAGAGTGTGAAAGCCGCCTTCGATGCGGCCACAGACTAGAGGAATCGCCACCATGAAAGTTTTCCAACTGCAGGACGAATGGAGCATCGAACATCTGACACTGGCCGAGCGGCCGGATCCCGAGCCCGGTCCGGGCCAGGTATTGCTGCGGATGCAGGCGGCCTCGCTCAATTACCGCGACAATCTGGTGATGCAGCGCGGCTACGGCTCGATGACCGGCGAGTTGCCGCTGATCCCCATCTCCGACGGCGTCGGCACGGTGCTGGCGGTGGGGGACGGCGTGACGCGGGTGGCGGTGGGCGACCGGGTGTGCCCGACCTTCGTCCAGGTCTGGCTCTCGGGACCGCCCTCGGGGGCCCGGGGCCCGGCGCTGGGCGGCCCGCTTGACGGCGTCATGGCCGAGAAGATGGTGCTCTCGCAGGAAGGCGTGGTGGCGCTACCCGATCACCTCAGCGATGCCGAGGCGGCGACGTTGCCCTGTGCCGCGCTGACCGCCTGGAGCAGCCTGGTCACCCGCGGTGGCATCAAGGCCGGACAGAGCGTGCTGGTCCAGGGCACCGGCGGCGTGGCGCTGTTCGCGCTGCAATTCGCCAAGCTGGCCGGGGCCCGCGTCATGATCATCTCGTCGAGCGACGAAAAGCTCGCGCGCGCCGCCGATCTCGGCGCCGATCTCGGCGTCAACTACCGCACTACGCCGGATTGGTGGAAGCCGGCGCTGGAGTTTTCCGGCGGCGCCGGCATCGACCATATCCTCGAGCTCGGCGGCACGGACACCATGTCGCAGTCGACGCGCTGTATCCTGCGCGGCGGCCGCATCAACATCATCGGCGTGCTATCGGGCGACCGGGCCGAGCTCAGGCTGGGCGCCGTGATCTCCAGGAGCGTCCGTTTCGAAGGCATCTCCGTGGGCTCGCGCAACGGCATGGAAGCCATGGTCCGGGCCATCGGCCAGCACGGCATGAAGCCGGTGGTCGACAAGGTCTTCCCCTTCGACGAGCTGCGCCCGGCGCTGGACCACATGGCCAGCGGCGCCCACTTCGGCAAAGTCTGCCTCGAACACTGAGGCGCCGCCAAAGAAGGGGACAGGCACCAAACGGCGCCAAAGTACCTGTCCTCTTCTGCTGAATATTGTGGCGGCCGCCGAAATCCTCAGCTGATCTCAAGTGACGTGCGGACGGCGAATTTCTGGATGGCGTTGAGCAGGAATTGTCTGCTTTCGTCCTGATTTCGTCCGCTTCACATCCAGCAGCAGACCATCCTGGCGGTGCCCCTGAAGGTCCGGACCTGACCCATAGCCGACTTCGGTTTCGCCACACAAACACGATTTGGCGTGCCAACGACTACATTGGAAGGCACCAAAAAAAAGCGAAAACCATCAGACAGTGGTTGTGCGAATTAGCCCACTAGGCGCCAAGGAAGTCCGCGATCAGCGGATTGACCAGATCGGGTCGGAATATGGCGGCCATGTGTCCGCCCTGGGGAATCTCTGTGTGCCGAAGGCCGGGCAAACCATTTAGCAAAACGTCTCTAATTCCCTTGATCGAATGTTTGCTGTCCGCTGCTGTAATCAGGAACATGCGCTCGGCAAGGCCGCGCCATGCCTCGATGGGTGCCGTCTCGTCAAAAAAAAAGTGGGCCAGGTGACCTGCCCCCCGAAAACTGGTCCAGCCCGGATGTTAGGATTGAGCTGGCACCTCGCCCGATTTGTCGCGTGCCCTAACCTCAGGCGCTTGGTGGAGGAAGGGCGGCCGTCGCCACGGCATCCGCTGCCACGGTAACCGCCGCAATCTCTACGTTACCGGCCTCAAGCCCGGTAGCTCCGGCCGCCCGGTGCAGACGGTAGCAGTAGCCGCGCACCCGGCGCTCGTCCAGCGGCGTGCCGTCGTCATAAAAGAAGAAGAATGGAATGTCCTTGCGGTAGCGCAACAGGCCTTCGGAAACCAGGCTCGAGTCGCAGCCCCAGCAACTGGCCATGACGACGCCCTCGTAGAGCCCGGTTTCCCAGTTGGTCAGCACACTGCCGATCTCGAAGGGCGGCGGGCCGTAGGTCGCCGGGTCGATCAGTTCCCCGGCCTTGGCGATCGTGGCCACGACGTTGGGTTGCGGCAGCCAGGGATGCATTTCGCCGACTGCTGCGTAATAGCCGGCCCGCAGCTCGGCCTGCTGCAGGACCATGGGCCTCACGCGTTCCGGCGTCGCCGAGCGGCCGAACAGCAGGTGCGGGTGCAGGCGGCCAAGATATTCGAAAAAATCGGCAATCGGCTCGATCACCAGCCTCAGGCCCTGCTCGCTCATGCGCAGGAAGAGGCCGGCGCTGGCCACATCGTTGCCCTTGGTCACGACGTCGCCTGAGACGAAGACAAGGCGGAAATCCTTGGTGCCGGAGAAACGCGCCTCCATTTCGGCATAGCGCCGCGCGGCTTCCTGCAGCAGCTCCCCGATCTCCGCCGCCTTGCGCTGGTATTCGGCCTGAGACGCGGCTTCGTCTTCGAGCCGTCTCTCGAGGATGGCGACGGCTTTGCCGACGCATTGGTCGAACAGGGCGCGGGACTCGCCGGGCCGGCCCTCGACGGGCAGGTGGTAGAGGTAGAGCTGGCGTAACAAATCGACGACTGAAAGGCCGGCCCAGATCAACATCGCCATCGAGGGATCGGAGCCAAATTTTAGGCCGCCGACGCTGACGTTGCTGTCCAAGCTCATACTCTCGATGTTGATCTTGTCCTTGACGTCGAAGACCCCGGCCCGGCACAAGCGGCCGGTGAGCTGCAGCAACTCGGTGCGTTTGAGCGGCGGGTTATCTTCCAGGTAGCTGCGGAACGCGCCCCAGTTGAGCTGATAGGCCATGCACTCCTTGCCCGAACAGTCGGCCTTGCCACGGCGCGTGGTTTCGTCGCTGTAGCTCGGCGCGGCCACCGCGTCGAAGCCATAGGCGCGGTAGATGGCGGCAAAGGCGGGGCCCATTTCGTCGGCCACGTTGACCACCACATAGCGCGAGTCGGGGTCCATCTGGCTGCCCCTCCGGCTCTTGGGATCGACGTAGGATATGGCCCTCGAATTGTCTGGCACCTGGGCCTCGTCATCGCCACGGAACTGGCGCACCGACTGCAAGAAGGCTTGAATGCGGGTCACGAAACCGGCCTCGCCGCCGTGGCCGTCGCTCTCCAGGATGGTGTGGGGAAAGCCCTCCATCAGCGACTGGAAGATTTGCTCGGTGAACGAGTTCGGACCGCAGCCGAAGGAGGCCAGTAGCACGGGAAAGGCGTCGCCCCGATCACGGGCACAGACGGCGGCTCTCAGCGCCCGGTTGTCATCGCCCCAATAGGCCTTCCACAGCGCCGGCGTGGCATCGTCGACGGAGTAGCAGTCGACCGGGACAGCCATGGCGCCGTTGCGCCTGAGCAGCATCGGGATGTTGGCGTTGCTGGCGCGGTCGCAGATGACGTGGACATAGCCGGTCAGGATAACCGCCGGCACATCGTTCGATTTGGCATAGTCGAGCGCCCGGCGGCCAATTTCCATCAGGCCGGCCTCATAGGCCTGCTGGGCTTCGGCGGCCCGCGTCACAGCCGCGGCAATCCGGGCCGCCTCGACACCCAGCTCAGGCGCCACGCGCTCAAACTCGGTCACCAGTTCGGCCGTCTCCAGGCCGTCGCCAAAACTAATGCAGGGCCGCACCACCTTGAGGTCGCGGCCGCGCGAGATCAGGGATTGTTCGATCATCTCGGGCATGGCCTGTTCGGTCACGCAGGACTGGCCGCCAGGACCGTCGGCTGCCGAAATATCGAAGATCTTGGGGATCAACAGGAGGTCTACGTCCCCCCCGGCGTCGGCTACGGCGTGGGCGATTTTCACCGGGCCGCAGGAATCGAAGCTGTTGCAAAGCTGTTCGCCCCCGGCCAAGGAATTTTTGTCGGAGCGCAAGAGCTTGACCGAAAAACCAAGCTCGGCGGCAAAGGCGGCCAGCCAGGGCACATGCCCGGCCACGGCACCGATCTCGGGGACGCCGATGACCCGGGCGCCGGAACGCTCCAAAACGAATCCGTCGATCAGCTCCTCCCTGAGCTCGAAGGGGTTGGGGGCTTCCTTGGCCAGCTTGGGCTGGGTCTTGGTCGAGACCTCGAACTTGGGACAGGCGCCGCCCGAGACCGCCTGACGGCTGGTTTCACCGACCTGAATGGTGGTGCGCTCGATGGGGCAGAGGATCTGGCATTCGGCGTCACGGCACTGGAACTCGGAGCGATCGGTGATCTCGGCCTCGAGGATCTGGCCCAGGTCGAGCTGCGTCGCCAGGGCTTCGCTGCCCATCTGTTCGATGGCGCAAAGACCGGTGCCCCAGGCGCCCATGGCGCCCGGATTGGGCGGCACCACGATCTCGCGGCCCGTCACCGCCGCCAGGGTCCAGGCCAGCGAAGGATTGCTCGCCGGTTTGCCCTGGAAGAACACCCGCTGGCCCAGCGTGCGCTGGCCCATGACCCGGTTGAGGTAGTTGTGGATCACCGAATACTGGAAACCGGCGAAGATGTCGTCGCGGCCGAAGCCTTCCTTTATCGCCGAGGCCGCCGCGTCGGCCACGAAGACGGTGCACATCTGGCCCAGCTCCGGCGGCCTTTTGGCGGTCGAGGCCAAATCGACGAATTCCTGAATGTCGTGCACGTCATAAAGGTTCGCCTGTTCCTCGAGGAACGAGCCGGTGCCGGCTGAGCAGGCCTTGTTCATATCGCTCTCGACGATGCGGCCGCCCTGGACGCGGATGTACTTGGCGTCTTGGCCGCCAATTTCGATCACCGATAGATCGGCGCCATGATCGACATCGCAGCGGCTGGCGGCCGTGGCATGGGCCACGATTTCGTTGAGCACGACGATGCTGTCGCTGTCGGGATAGACGGCGCGCAACAGCGTCGCCACGGCCTCGCGGCCCGAACCGGTAACGCCGATGGCGCGGACATCGGCCTGGCTGCGCTGCAGCAACGTACTGACCAGGCGCCGCGCCGCATCGACTGGATTGCCTCGGGTGCTGTCGTAGACGTCGAGCACCACTTCGCCTGTTTCGATCGAGGTCAACACGGCTTTGGCGCCGGTCGAGCCCAGATCGAGACCGAGGATGGCAGGCTGCCCGGCTGCGCCCTCGGGGATCGCCGGCTCAGCCATCATGGTCACCCGGTCTTGCTGGTTGCTGGCCGGCTCCAGCACCTGAAAGCGGTTCTCGCTGGCCTGGATCAATTCGGCCGGGTCGGCCGGCAGTGCCGCAAGCTGTGCACCACGAGCCTGCTGCGCGGCGATGGCGGCGGCGCCGGCGGCCTCGAAACACTCTGCCAGGGGTGGGGTTTTGACCGGCTCGCCCAAGATCTCCTCGAAGGCCTGGCGCACCGAGCCGATACGCGCCGGGCCGCCCATCAAGTAGACCGGGCCGTCAACGTGGTTGCGGGCCAGCAGCGCCCGGGTGTTGCGCGCCACCGAGCCGAAGTAGCCCTTGAAGAGCTCGCCCGTCGGCTTGCCCTGATTGGCGAAGTGGGTCATTTCGGATTTGGCGAAAATCGTGCAGCGCGCCGTGATGGGGATGCTCTCGCTGGCCAGCAGGGCCATCTGGTCGGCCTCTTCGACCCCCAGGCCAAAGCGTTCGGCAATCTTCTGGATGTTCTCGCCGGTGCCTGACGAGCACTTGTCGTTCTCGAGATATTGGTAATGGAATTTGGTGCCGCCATTGCTGGTGGCCCGGCGGCTCAGCACGCCGTAGCCGCGGGCGCCGATGCTGACCAGGTTGAGCGTGTCCTCGAGATCGGGGCTAAGTTCCAGCGCCGCTTCCTGACAGGAATCTTCGGGCAGCACCAGGACCGGGCTGCTGAGTTCGTCGGCGTATACGCCGGTGGCTGCCAAAGCGGCGCAGGAAGCGACGTCGTTATCGCGGTACCAGGCCTGGAAGAGACCCATGGGATCGCCGTCGTGGAGCGCGTAACGCGTGTCCTCGAAGGTAATCTTGCCGTCCTCGCCGATCGTGGCGATGGCAAAACCCACCGATGCCGCACCCAAATCGCAACCCGCTATTCTCATCACATATCTCTCCGATAGCGTTGCCCCGAATCATCCGACCCCGATGTTATGGGGCTCCGTTCGCGCCGCTAATTGAGTTTGACCTAACAGTCGTTAGGCTAACCTATTGACGAGCTCCCGATCAATCAAGGGAGAAATTGAGGTTCAGGCGGAATTTTCGGGGAAAGACGCTCTGATTTTGGATCGATCGCGCCGAGTCCGCAAATGGCTAGGAACGACGGATCGGCCCGGTGCCCAGCACAGCCGCTTTGCCCTTGATAGCTGACCTCCCGGCCTCATGGTCCGCTTTCACGGCCTGGGCGTCTGGTGCTGGAGGTAGAGCGAGCATGCCGACGCCGGGCCTGAATCGACGCGGCTGACCCAAAGGCGAAGTCGCTTCGAGCAATTCACGAACGATTGTCGCCATCCATTAGTCAGGTACCGGCGCTTTCTCGACCGGCTGTTCACACCGCTGAACCAACGCCTGGCTCCGAACTCCGTGGGTCTCGACTTTGGTTGCGGACCAGGCCCGGCGCTGGCGCAAATGTTTGAGGAGGCAGGGCACTCGGTCGCCCTCTACGACCCCTACTATGCCTCCGACGAATCCGTCCTGTCCGCGCGGTACGATTTCATCACCCTGAGCGAAGTCGTCGAACATTTAGCCGAGCCGGGCAAGGAATTGGATTGCCTGTGGAACGGCCTCGCTCCGGGCGGCTGGCTCGGTATCATGACCAAACGGGTCCGCGACCAAGAGGCGTTCAGGACCTGGCACTACATCATCGACCCCACCCACATCGGTTTCTTCTCCGAAGCCACCTTCCAATGGCTGACCGGTCGCTGGTCGTCGATGGGAATTCCGACAACCTTGGCCATCACAGGAAACGATGTGGTGTTGATTGAGAAGGGTTAGGCGAATGGCGCCGGACGCCAGACCTAAAATTGCGGCATTCCGGGATGTTACGAATGGCGGCTTATGGCTAAAGAGCGGTTGTTCGCACTCACGCCAGAACACGTCTGCTTTAGGGGCGGAGAGCGGAAGTTCAGTCACCCCAGGCATATTCTCCTAACCGATGATCGGGGTCGTGCTGGCCCCGAGGAGGCATGAGTAAAGAAGCTCGGGCTCGTCAGCTATTATCGCTAAGGTATTGTTGAGGGTTTCACATGACATTCACAGGCCAAAAAAAGGAGGCAGGCACCAAACGGCGCCAAAGTACCTGTCTCCTTTTTTCCTGGCGGCTGATCGGGGCTTGACCGTGTCCGCCAGGGCTGGATAGTTTGCCCGTCCCGCAACCTCGCAGTTTCCAAGAAAACCCGGAGATCCCCATGTCGGCTTCCGCAGAGATCCTGTTCGACCCCATCACCATCAACGGCCTCTCGCTGCCCAACCGTCTGGCCATGGCGCCCATGACGCGCTGCAAGTCGCCGGGCGGCGTCGCCACCGAGGAAGTCGCCGCCTACTACCGGCGCCGCACCGCCGGCGGCATCGGCCTGATCATCACCGAGGGCACCTCGATCGCGCATACCAGCGCCAGCGGCAACCCGGCCGTGCCGGCCATCCACGGCGAGGCGGCGCTCAACGGCTGGAAGCTGGTGATCGACGCCGTGCACGGGGCCGGCGGCTGCATCATGCCCCAGCTCTGGCACATCGGCGCATCGCGCCAGCCCTGGATGAAGATCGACATCCCGGGCCACAGCCCCTCGGGCCAGGTGCTGGGCGACTTCGGCGAAGGTGTCGAAATGAGCCAGGCCGACATCGACGATGTCATCGCCGCCTTCGCCTCGTCGGCCGCCGATTCGCAGCGCATCGGCTTCGACGGTGTCGAGATCCACGGGGCGCATGGCTACCTCATCGACCAGTTCCTCTGGCAGGGCAGCAACCGGCGTAGCGACGCCTATGGCGGCTCGTTCGAAAATCGCCTGCGCTTCGCCCTCGAGATCGTGGCCGCGGTACGCCAGGCCACGTCGCCCGATTTCCCCATCGTCTTCCGCTTCTCGCAGTGGAAGCCCTCGGACTACGAGGCCCGGCTGGCGGAGACGCCGGCGGAGCTGGAGAGCCTGGTGCTGCCGCTGGCCGAGGCCGGCGTCGATATATTCCACGCCAGCACCCGGCGCTACTGGGTACCGGAGTTCGCAGGTTCCGAGCTCAACCTGGCGGGTTGGACCAAGAAGATTACCGGCAAGCCAACCATCACGGTGGGCAGCGTCGGTCTCGACGACGTCTCGCGCGAGGGCGCCAATCCCAGCGACATCAGCGAGCTGATCGAGCGCCTGGACCGCGACGAGTTCGACCTGGTGGCGCTGGGTCGGGCGCTGCTGACCGACGCCGAATGGGGCAACAAGATACGCGACGGGCGCCACGACGAGATCGTGGGTTTCGATAAAGAGTCATTGAAAACCCTGACCTAGGGCGGACTACGTCTGCTGAACAACGCTTGATGCTTGGGTTCTCAGGGGAACCACAGAGGCACAGAGACACAGAGGGCCATTGTTCGTTCCCCCGGGAATCTCTGTGTCTCTGTGCCTTCTGTAATCGGTTGGTTGATGTCAAGCTCCGAACGCCCTTTGTTTCCGTCTCCGCGGTGATGCCTGCAGGGGCTCCGTTCTTCTGTCCGCAGTCGGCGCCCAGGCTTCCTGCCGGAAGC
>JASLXG010000038.1 GCA_030740435.1 Alphaproteobacteria bacterium
CGGATCGCGCCGGGGCATCCGGAACAGAATGGCCGTTACGAACGCATGCACCTGACGTTGCAGCAAGACACGGCGAGCCCGCCGGCGGCGACGCTGCGAACCCAGGCCGATTGCTTCCGTCGGTTCCAACGGATCTACAACGAGGAGCGCCCGCATGAAGCTCTGTCTCAGACCCCGCCGGCGCGGCACTATCAGCCTTCACCGCGGCCATGGGACGTCGTGCTGCGTTCTCCTGAGCTCGATGAGAGCATAGACAAGCGCCACGTACGCAAGGACGGTTCGATCAAATGGTTCGGCCGGATGGTCTACATCAACGAGAACCTGGCCGGCGAGTGGATCGGCGTGCAGGAGGTCGCAGAGGACTTGTTAGAGCTGCGCTATGGCCCGATCACGTTGGATCACTTGAAGCCGCGCAGCGCCAAACTAATGCGCAATGCGGCCGGCGGTGGATTTGTGGATAACGCTAACGCGTTGTCCACAAGCCCACCGCCGCAACAACCGTAACATCAAGAGAACAAATCATGAAATCTGCTACCCATGTCGTCGGGCTAAACTGTTACCCATGTCGCCGGTTGCACACCCTTGTGGGGGAGGGCAGGGAGGGGGGAGCCACTGTTGTTCTACGCCCGCCCGTCATCCAGCGCCCGTTGCAAGTTGGGAAACGCGTGGTCCTTGTGGGGTAGCGGCATGGCGGCCACGAAATAGTCTTGGAACTCGGGCGCCGCCGCCGTCTCGATCTTTTCGACGCGCCCTACCAGGTCCTCGATCTCGCCCCGCATATCAGCGTTCAAGAGCGCGATACGGGCGCCGGTGCCGGCGGCGTTGCCGGCCGAGGAGACGCGGTCCAGCGGGCAATCGGGGATCATGCCCAGCGCCATGGCGTGCAAGGGGTCGATGTAGCTGCCGAAGGCGCCGGCCAGCACGATGCGGTCGAGGGTCTCGACCCCCAGCCGGTCCATCAGCAGCCTGGCCCCGGCATAGAGCGCCGCCTTGGCCAGTTGGATGGCACGCACGTCGGTCTGGCTGATGTCGATGAGCGGCGGGCCGGCAAACAGGCGGTATGAGAAGACCCGGCCGTCGGGCACCACATGGGGGTTCTGCTCCCAGGCCCGGCCGTCGATCAGGCCGCTCGAGGCGAGAATGCCGGCCAGGTGCATCTCGGCCACCGCCTCGATGATGCCCGAGCCGCAGATGCCGGTGACGCCGAAGCTCTTGATGGCTTCGTGGAAGCCGGGTTCATCCGACCAGAGCTCGCTGCCGATGACGCGAAAACGCGGCGCCAGCGTCTCGCGCTCGATGCGCACGCGCTCGATGGCGCCGGGCGCGGCGCGCTGGCCGGCGTCGATCTGGGCGCCCTCGAAGGCCGGGCCGGTGGGGCTGGAACAGGCCAGCAGGCGCTGGCGGTTGCCCAGCACGATCTCGGCGTTGGTGCCGACGTCAGCGATCAGCACCAACTCGTCGGATCTGTGCGGGCTTTCCGAGAGCAAAACGCCGGCGGTGTCGGCACCGACGTGGCCGGCGATGCAGGGCAGAAGGTAGGCCTGGGCGCCGGCGTGGAAACCCAAGTCGAGATCGTCGGCCGCCACCGTCACGGCCTCGTCGACGACCAGGGGAAAGGGCGCGCGGCCGAGCTGCAGCGGATCCAGGCCCAAGAGAATATGGTGCATGATGGGATTGCCGACGAAGCTCGCCTCGAGGATATCGCCGGGCCTGATGCCGGCCTCGGCGCAGGTTTCGGCCGCCAGCTCGGCGATGGCGCGGCGCACGGTGGTGCTGAGCGTGTCGGCCTCGTTCGGGTTGAGCTGGAGGTAGGAAATCCGGCTGATCAGATCCTCGCCGAAGCGGATCTGCGGGTTCATGGCCCCCGCGGCGGCCAGCACGTCGCCGCTGTGCAGGTCGCAAAGGTGGGCGGCAATGGTGGTGGTGCCGACGTCCACCGCCAGGCCATGGGCCTGGTCGCGAAAGCCGGGACAGACGGCGATCGGCAGGCTCGTCTCCCGCAGCGCCACGGTGACGCGCCAGCCGCCCTCACGCAGCGCCCGGGGCAGCGCCTGCAGGAAGGCCAGCCCGGGGGCCCCGGCGCTGACCCCCCACTCGGCCTCCAGCGCCGCCTGCAAGCGCGAATAATCGCTGGTCTGGTCGTCGATGGTGGGGGGCTCCAGCTCGACATAATGCAGCTTGACCAGCGGTACGATGTCGATGGTCCGGCTCTCGACCCGCTTGCGCACGATCTGGCGGTGGATCTGGCTGGCCGCCGGCACGTCGAGCACCAGATCGCCGCGGATCTCGCTGGCGCAGCTCAGGCGCTGGCCGGCGATCAGGATGCCGCCCTGTTTGACGAAGCGTTCCTCCATCTCGCCCGGCGGCGAGAGGTGGTCGCTGCGTGAGACCAGGCCGAACTTGGCGAACTCACCTTCGCTCACGCCAACCTGGCAGCGGCCGCAGATGCCGCGGCCGCCGCAGACGCTGTCGATGTCGACGCCAAGCTGACGCGCCGCCAGCAGCACCAGGGTGCCGCGCGCAAAGCGCCCCCTCTTGCCCGACGGCGTAAAAACCACCAGGGCGTCGTCAGTCATCGAGACGTTCCCAACTTAGCCGGCTGCTTCCGCTTCCTTGGCCGCCGCGGCCAGCTTGCGCGAGCGCTTGATCCAACGCATGCAGTTGTCGTCCAGCCCCTGCATGACCTCGGCCCCGGTGATGGCGTTGATCACCTCGGGGTGCAGCGGATTGACGATGGCCGAGGTCAGACCGGCGCCGATCAGCATGCTGAGGAAGGCACAGTTGAGGTCGCGCCGGTTGGGCAGCCCGAAGCTCACGTTGGAGGCGCCGCAGATGGTGTTGACCTCGAGCTCACTCCGCGCCCGGCGCACGATCTCCAGGGCCGAGCGGCCCGAAAGATTGACTGCACCCACCGGCATGACCAGGGGATCGACCAGCACGTCGGCGCGCGCGACACCGTGGTCCTCGGCGCGCTCGACGATTTTCTTGGCCACCTCGAAGCGCACGTTTGGGTCTTCGCTGATGCCGCTTTCGTCGTTGCAGATGGCGACCACGGCGGCGCCGTGCTTCTTGACCAGCGGCAGCACCGCTTCCAGGCGTTCTTCCTCGCCGGTTACCGAGTTGACCAGGGCCTTGCCGTCGTAGGCTTCGAGCCCGGCCGTCAGGCCTTCGACGCCCGAGGAATCGATGCACAGCGGCAGATCAGTGAGCCCCTGTACCAGCTTGATGCAGCGTGTCATCAGCTCGGCCTCGTCGATCATGGGCACGCCGGCGTTGACGTCGAGCATGTGGGCCCCGGCCTCGATCTGGGCCATGGCGTCGGATTCCACCCGGCTCAAATCGCCGGCCGCCATCTCCTCGGCCAGCTTCTTGCGCCCGGTCGGGTTGATGCGCTCGCCGATGACCACGAAGGGTCGGTCGAAGCCGATCACCACTTCCTTGCTGGGTGAGCTCAATACGGTTTCTGTCATGTCAACTTAACTCCTCGGCTTGGTTGTCTTCCGTGTGGCCCGGCAGGCGCTTTTCCAGCACGCCGGATTCGAGAATAATATCGGAAACCAGGTGCTCCTGGCGGTAGGCCATGACGTGAACCCCGGCGATGCCGGGTATCTCGCGGATCTCCTGGATTAGTTCGACGCAGATGCGCTTGCCTTCGTCCTTCTGGTCGGCCGCCCCCTCCAGGCGGGCGATGGTGCTCTCGGGAATGTGCACGCCGGGCACGTTGGCGCCGATCCAGCGCGCCGCCCGGGCCGAAGCCAGCGGCCCGACGCCGACCAGGACATAGCAGCGTTCCACCAGCCCGAGGTCGCGCACCGCCACCATATAGTCCTTCAAGCGTGCCACGTCATAGCAGTATTGCGTCTGCACGAACTGGGCGCCGGCCGCCACCTTCTTGGCCAGCCGCAGCGGCCGGAAATCGAAGGGCGGTGCGAAGGGATTGGCGGCGGCACCGAGCAGCACCCTGGGCGGACTGGTGATCGTGCGGCCGGAAAGGAACCGGCTGTCGTCACGCATGCCGCGGATGGTCTCCAGCAGCGAAATGGCGTCGAGGTCGAAGACCGCCTTGGCGCCGGGCTGGTCGCCGGCCTCGACGCCGTCGCCGGTCAGGCAGAGGATGTTGCTCACCCCCATGGCGGCGGCGCCCAGCACGTCGCCCTGGATGGCAATGCGGTTGCGGTCGCGACACGAGATCTGCATCACCACCGAGTAGCCGGCGCGGGTGAGCAGCGCACAGATACCGACGCTCGACATGTGGCAGTTGGCGCCCGAGGCATCGGTGGCGTTGATGGCGTCGCAGACCCGCGACAGCACGAGCGCCCGCTCATAGGTGTCCTCGGGGTTGGCCGAATCGGGAGGATTGAGCTCGGCCGTGACGGCAAAGCGGCCCGAGCGCAGCACGCGTTCGAGCCGGCCGCCCGAGGAGTGGCCGGGCAGGATGGGGTAGTTAGCCCCCATTCTTCCCCCTGGTCATGGCGCTTTCTCCGCGGCCGCCGCGCGGCCCTCGCGGATGTGGCGCAGCCAGGACGAGGTGCCGCCCAGGGAATGATCGGCAGCCGGCTGCAACGCCGTGATGCGCGCGTTCGCCCGCATGCGCTGGCTGCCCTGCCAGGCCTCGACCCAGATGCAGGGCATGGCGGCATCGATCTCGCAGCCGCCGTCCGCCCGCACGCCGCCGCAAGGGCCGTTGCGCATGCTCTTGGGGCAATTCATGGGACACGTCATGCCGCTGGCGCCGAGCTGGCAGCGGCCGCACATGCGGCAATCGAACAGCGGTTTCTTGAAGAGCGCCTCGAGCGCCGCCGCCGGGCGTTCCAGGCGGCCATAGCCGACTAGCCGCCACAGCGGGTGGAGCGCCCGGGCCAGGGGATCGACCAGGTCGAACAGCCCCTCCAGCAATCGCGCCTTGCGCGTCGCCCAACGTCGCGCGCTTCGCATACTCGGCCCTCAGGTTGGTACGTCTCAGGCGATGCGGGCTTCGAGGAAGTCCCGATAGCCGCCGATGCCGGTGTAGCGCATTTCGAACTCCAGCCCCAGCATGTCGGCCGCCTTGCGGGCGTAGTCGACCATCTCGCTGTCCTCGCTCTGGGCCAGGTAGACGACTTTTCGGTAGTTGCCGAAGTAGGTGTCGCGCAGTTGCGGAAAGCGGTCCAGCGCCAGGCCCTGCCAGACCAGGCGTTCGAAATGCCGGGCCAGGAAGTCGGAAAGGAAGAACGAGCCCGGTTCGTTCTGCATCATCTCCTTGAACTGGCTGGAACCGGCATAGATCTCGTAACAGTGCGCGCCCTCGATGCGTTCGACGCCTTCCTCTTCCAGCATATCGTCGAGCCGCCCGCCGGTGCCGCAATCGCCGTAGAACACCAGTATGTCGTCGTAGTTGTCGCGCTCCGCGCGGATCTTCTGGCGCACCTGTTCGGGGATGCTTTCCGGGTCCATGTGCAGCTTGGCCGGCAGGCATTCCACACGCAGGCGCCGCTCCCAGCCCTGTTCGCGCACCAGGGCCACCACCTCGCGGGCCAGGGCGCCGCAGCAGATGAGCAGCGTTTGCGGGGGGGCTTCGTCCCTTTCTTTGGCGTCCCTTTTTGTAGCCATCTCAGGCGGCCGGGGCGTAGCTGTGTTTGTGGCCCTCGTCGAACATGGCGACGATGTTCTCGGGCGGCACTTCGGACTGGATGTTGTGCACGCTGTTGAGGACGTAGCCGCCGCCCTTGCCCAGCACCTCGATGATGTGGCGCACTTCCTGGCGCACCTCCTCGGGGGTTCCGAAGGGCAGCGTGCGCTGGGTGTCGATGCCGCCCCAGAAGCAGAGCCGGTCGCCGAACTCGGCCTTCAGGCGTTTCGGTTCCATGTTCTTGGCCCGCACCTGGACCGGGTTGAGGGCATCGACGCCGATGTCGATCAGGTGGTCGATGAAGTGGTAGGCCGAGCCACAGCAATGAAAGCAGATCTTGATGTCGGCCCGCGACTTGACGGTTTCGACCATGCGCCGGTGGCGCGGCTTGAAGTAGCGGGCGTAGATGCCCTCGGGGTCGAACATGCAGCCTTCCTGGGTGCCCAGGTCCTCGCCGAAATAGACCACGTCGATGTTCTCGGGCCCGGCCGCCTCGAGCACGCTGACGGCGGTGTCGACCCAGAAATCGCAAAGCTTGTCCATCAGATGGGTCAGCGCCTCGGGCCGCCGGTAGAGATCGCGCAGGTAATTCTCGAAGCCGCGCATGGCATAGCCGCGGTGTATCACGCCACCGGGCAGATAAAGCACGCGAGCATAGGAGCCGGCCGCCATGATTTCCTGCACCCGTTCGCCGACGCCGGCCGCCAGGCCCGGATTCTTGCCGTCGGGCCAGTCGAAGGCGTCGATGCGGTCGATGGTCAGATCGCCCTCGTAGAAGGGCCCGTCGACATGCAGGAAATGCTGGTCCATGTCCTTTTCGGTGCGCTTCCAATGGACGCCGAACATGTCGATGTAGTGGTTGGGGTCGATCCACTCCTGGTGGCCGCCATCATAGGGCCCGGGCTGGATGTTGCGCGTGTCAACGCCGAATTGCTCGAGGATGCTCTCGTCGGGATGGGCCGCCGAGTGGATGATCGACATGACCCGGGTTTCGGCGTCCACGCCCATGTGCGCCTTCAGGCGTTCATAGGCCAGCAGCGTGATCGAGGTGAACTCGGCACCGCCGAAATCGATGGGAATGCGGTCGCCCTGCTCGTGGTGCAGCGCCGCGCGAAGGCGCTCCCGGTGGCTCCAGGTCATGTCGTGATCACTCCAAATCCGGGCCGGTTACCCGGCCGCCGTGCGGCTTAGTGGACTAACCCGCGGGCCAGATCGACGGCCCCGGGGGCGTCGATGCCGTAGCCCGAGGCACCGATGCGCTCGGCGAAATCCTGCGACACGGGGGGCCCGCCGACCATCACCTTGACGTTCATGTTGCGCGTCGAGTTGGCCTCGTCGATGACCACCACGGCCTTTTCCATCTCCGGCATCGAGGTGGTCAAGAGGCCCGACATGGCGATCAGGTCGGCCTCGTTCTCCTGGGCCGCGTCGATGAACTGGGCGGCGTCGACGTCGGTGCCGAGATCGACGATCTTGAAGCCCGCGCCTTCCAGCATCATGGCCACCAGGTTCTTGCCGATGTCATGCAGATCGCCCTTGACGGTGCCGATGACGACGCAGCCGACGGGCTTGATGCCGGTGTCGATCAAGAGCGGCCGGACGATCTCCAGGCCGGCCTGCACGGCCTCGGCGGCCATCAGCATCTCGGGCACGAAAAGCGTGCCCTCGCTGAACTTGCGGCCGATCTCGTCGAGCGCCGCGATCATGCCCTCGTTGAGGATGACCTGCACCTCGGTGCCGGCCGCCACCTCGGCGTTCACGAGCTCCGTCACCTTGGCGTCATCATAATCTGAAACCGCCTCGTAAATCTCCGAAACTGACATCGGATTCTCCCTTTTTCCGCCCTGTATTCCACCCGGCAAGACCCGGTTTCCCCCTCCGATCCAGGCCGCCAACACACCTCTGCACGACTAATATATCAGGCCCCGAATCTACCCGCGCCGGCCGGACCGAGTCAAACGAAGAGGGGGCGTGGGTGGAGGTGGTGCGCGTGGATGGGGGGCGCGAAAGGCTGCCATCAAGTCGCTGACGCCGGGTGATCGGGGTCAGGCGTGAGCACGACTGTGGCGCCCATGTCCCGCAGGTCCTGCAACAGGCGATCGCTGTTCACGATGGTGGCCTGACACCAGAGGCCGGGCCGGGAGAGGCTGCCGTCGAGTCTCTGTAGCAGGCACGAGGTAGCTGCCGCGGCGGTCAAGACGTAGGCGTCTTCGTGGCGGATTTCGAGGCGCAGCGATGCCGGCCGTCCGCCGCGGCGGCCGCTGGCCTCGAGCAGCACGATCATGGCGAAAGGCGGTCTGGCGAAGGCCCTTAGGCCCCAGTGCAGGAGCGCGCCGAGGGCACGCTCGATCCGTCGGGAAGCGGGCCAAATCTTGAAGGCGGCCAGAGAGAACGGCAGTACCAGGTAGTCGACGAACCAATTGAAACCGGCGACGTGCAAGCCGGCCTCGTCGAGGCCGGGGACGAGGGATGGCAACTGGGCCATCTCATGCAAGAACATCGGCGTGCAGGTACGCTCGCCGAAGGGGGCGGCGAAAGCGAATTTGCGAAAGTCACGCCAGCCCAGGGCCCGCCACTCGCCGTGTTGCAGGACAAGCGGCCGGTAGTCGCGGATCTCGGCTATGAATTCGCGGATCGTGGCCGGGGAGAATTCAAGCGAGCGCCAGTCGAGTTGCATCAGCATCGCGACCTGGGCGCTTTCGAGGGAATCGAAGCGGGCGGCGGCATGGCGGACCAACGCCGCGGGCAGGCCCGGATGGCAATGCGGCCGAGCTTCTACAGAACCAAATGGCGGCAGAAATCTTCACCGAAATCGCCCTAGCTGTCTTGCATTCAGATCAAGAGGAATCCAATGAACCGACTGGAACGCTTCAGATAATTTCCGAGGAGTTGTCTGATGTTTCCGGCCTATCGCTTGCGGATATGCGGCTTAGGCTTGAAAGCCACGGTGGCGCCAGCGTCCTTCGAGCCTGGGCGCAATCGAAATTCCTGGTAAACGAGCTGTTTTCCAGCC